>NZ_VDMB01000008.1 GCF_006175995.1 Desulfobotulus mexicanus | reverse complement strand
GTGCGGAAGCGGCAAAAACTCCCCGCCACAGGCAGGATAAGCTTTTTGATTACCATAGCAGGCCTTGGTACGCTGCCTTTGTGGCGGCTCAGACAGTTTGCCGCTTCTTTCGCACAGGCCTGCAAAGCTCTGATCCGAAACGATTGCAATGTCACTTGCAAATAGCCACGGAGCCTTGCAACAGTACGATGCTGCTGTAATTACAGCATTGGCAGTTCGGAATAAACTGTGCTGAATAATTACCTTATTCTTTATCTTTGCAAAGCTTTTCATCTTCCAGGGGAAAGATAAATTCAGAAAGTTTTTGGCAGAGCTCCTCCGGCCAGACATCACCATGGAGAAAAATTTCGACTTCTTCCGGACTCAGGTTGTTGCGGGCACTGGGGGGCAGGCTGCTTAGGGCTTCCTGTCGTTTTTTTTGTTCAGATATGGGGGGTTTTGTTTTTGACATGTGAACTCCTGTGGGCTGCATTGCCAAGGGCCACGCATGGCATGCGGGGCCCTTTTTTCACCAGTAATCTGTATTTTAACGGACTCAGAAATTATGCACTTTGTTTTCTGTAATCAGGCCGGGCATTTTTGCGAGGTGCAAGGGCTTTTACGGAAACGCTGCGAGTGCCCAAGGGGATATCGCAGACATTTTTTTTAAGAATCGCTGCCACATCGGGCTCCACATCCACAAAGGAAAATTCCCGGCGCATGTCAATTTTACGGATACGGCCTGCCTGAATCCCTGCATTTTTAGCGATAAAACGGGTCATGGATGCAGGGGTCAGTCCGTCCAGGGTACCGGCATTGACAAAGCAGCGGCAAAGGGCATTGCTCCGTGACTGAGCTGGATGATTTTTCTGGAAGGGACGGCCACCACCAGTGACTGGCCTTGCAGAATTCATTGGCGCATCCAGTTTCTCTTGTGTCTGTGAAAGACCGGCAAGGGAAGGGGCGTGGACGGCAAGCAGAGAGCGGATCAGATCTTCTCTGGAGCATGTGGCCATATGTTTTTCTGCTTCGGCAATCAGGCTCTCATCCATGGCCTTGCTGTTTTTAATGGTTTCCGCAAGGTGGGAAAGCTGACAATCCTGAATTTCTCTGGCGTCGGGCAGGGGGGTGGGGATAAAGGCAAGGCCTGTCCTTCTTGCAATACCCGCCATGCGACCACGTTCCTCAGGTGAGATCAGGGCAACGGCAATGCCGCTGTGCCCGGCTCTGGCTGTTCTGCCGGATCTGTGGGTATAGGTTTCTGAAACTTCGGGCAGCCTGTAGTGGATGACCAGGGGCAGTCCCGGAAGGTCAATGCCACGGGCGGCGACGTTGGTGGCGACCAGAAGCCGGAAACGGTCGGCGCGGAAGCGGTTGACAGTGGTTTCCCTCTGTGCCTGGGAAAGGTCTCCGTGGAGGGCTTCTGCTGGCATGCCGGATGCCGTAAGGCGTTCCGTCAGTTCCTGGGATTCTTTACGGGTGCGGCAGAAGATCAGTGCGCGGGCACCGGGATGGGCCTGAAGTACCCGGAGCAGGGCAGGAAAACGATGGCGTTCCCGCATGCAGTGGCAGATATGCTCCAGTCTGTCCGGAGCTTCCGGGCTGTCTTCTGCTTTGATGACGGCAGGGTTTCTCAGGAGAGAGAAAACCTCTGAGCGGATTGAATCAGGCAGTGTGGCTGATACCATGTGACGGGTATGGTTTTCCGGAAGATAGCTCTGGATTTTCCGGATATCTTCAAGGAAGCCGGGGGTCAGCAGTTCATCGCCTTCATCAAGTACCAGTCTTTCTATGCCGGATAGTCTGGCATCCTTGCGCATGACAAGGTCCAGCAGTCTTCCGGGTGTGGCCACAAGTATGGAAGGTTTTTTGGATAAAGCGCGGGCCTGAAGACTGATGCTGGAACCGCCGTAGACTATGCATACGGAAAAGCCGGGTATGCGGGAAGAAAAAGCAGCCAGAGATTCTCCCACCTGTATGCAGAGTTCCCGTGTGGGGACAATGACTAGGCCGCGGAGGGTATTTTTTTCTCCGGTGCTGTTGAGATGGTGAATCATTGGCAGTCCATAGGCAGCAGTTTTGCCCGTTCCCGTTGCCGCCAGAATAAGGGCATCCTGTAAAGGATTTTCCATTAGCGGTGGAATGGCGGCTTTCTGTATGGGGCTGGGTTCGCTGAAGTTCTGTGAATTTAGGGCGTCGAGGATCAGGGGGTGGAGATTAAGTTCTGAAAATGTCATGGATATTCCTGAAGTAAAATGGGGCGTGGCTTACACGCCTTCCGGTTTTGGGGAAATTATCCCGTCCGGCGGGTGAAGGGATGACCCGCACCACGTATTAATGTGGTTATGGGAGGGGTGCCATCCCCGACCTTCAGGAAAAAGAACATGGTGCATGGTTTTTTCAGTAAGGCCCATCCAAAAGCGGCAAGGGGATGTATTATATAAAATAGCGCTGAAGTCAAGGAAAAATATTTTTGTACGATGCTTTGCGGGGGCACCCTTTACGGGTGCCCATTGGGACACACAAAGTCAGGACCTGTATTTTTCCCGGAGCTTCTTTGCCGCATTCACCATGGCCTTAAGGGACTCCTCAGCCTCTTTCGGGCTGCGGGTTTTGAGGCCGCAGTCCGGATTGATCCAGAGCTGTTCCGGCTCCAGTGTGGAAAGCAGGGTATCAAGTCGTAAGAGAATATCTTCTTCTCCGGGGATCAGTGGGGAGTGGATGTCATAAACACCCGGTCCGATATCCCTTGCATAGGGAGTTTTCTTCAGCTGATCCACGAGGGTGAGGGCACTTCTTGCGGCCTCTATGGTTATTACATCCGCATCCATGGCATCAATTGCTTCAAGGATATCTCCGAATTCACTGTAGCACATGTGGGTGTGTATCTGTGTGTCCGGCCGTACGCCGTCGTGGCAGAGATGGAAAGCATTAACGGCATTGTCCAGATAAGATTTCCAGTCCTTTTTTTTCAGGGGCAGCTTTTCCCGCAGGGCAGCTTCATCAATCTGTATTATGGCGCAGCCAGCAGCTTCAAGGTCCAGCACCTCTTCCCGGATGGCCAGAGCCAGCTGAAGCAGGCACTCTGTATTTTCCACATCGTCCCGCACAAAGGACCAGTTGAGGATGGTAACAGGGCCGGTGAGCATGCCCTTTACGGGTTTTTTTGTACAGCCTGCTGCAAAACGCCAGGTGTCTACGGTCATGGGGCAGGGACGTCGGACATCCCCCATGAGGATGGGTGGTTTGACGCAGCGTGTACCGTAGGACTGTACCCATGCGTTTTCTGTAAAAATGAAGCCATCCAGCTGTTCTCCGAAGTATTCCACCATGTCATTGCGTTCAAACTCACCATGAACCAGCACATCCAGTCCCATGTCATCCTGAAGTTTTACGCATTCTTCCGTGCGCTTTCGCAGAAAGGCTTCATACTCGCTTAGCTTAACCTCCCCTTTGCGGTAAAGTCTGCGCATGGCACGGATCTCAGCAGTCTGGGGAAAGGAACCAATACTGGTTGTGGGAAAAGGGGGCAGGTTCAGCCGATTCTGCTGGCAGGACTTTCTCGCTTCGGCATCGGGCATGCGCAGGAAGGACTGGTCCCGGAGAAAACTGGTTCTGTTACGGACTTCCGGTAGTATACGGCCGGGGATTTTTTCAGCCTGCTCAAAGCGTTGCTGGTTACGGAGAAAGATGGGGTGGTTTTCCGGTTTGTTTTCTGCAGAAAGGATGGAAAGCTCCCCAAGTTCCTCCATTTTTTCTTCGGCAAAGGCCAGAATATCCCTGAGCTCCGGCGAGAGTCCGGTTTCAGGGCCAAGGGAGTAGGGCAGGTGCAGCAGGGAGCATGAAGGGGAAAGCCATATGCGCTCTGCGGGCAGATGTTTTGAAATACGGGAAATGATGTCAAGGCTTTTTTTGTAATTGTTCCGCCATACATTGCGGCCGTTTACAATGCCTGCCACCAGTATTTTATCTTCAGGAAAGCCGTCACTTTCCAGTTTCAGGAGGTTGCCTTGACCTTCCACAAAGTCCAGACCGATGGCCTGAACGGGCAGAGAAGAAAGGCTGTCATATACTTGGGTAATGTCGCCGAAGGCGGTTTGCAGCTGTATTTTAACACCGGGATTTTTTTCTCCAAGGCGCTGGTAGAGGGAATGGAAGAAGGCTTTTTCGCTAGCATCCATGTCCAGACACAGGCAGGGCTCGTCCAGCTGCACCCATTTTGCTCCGGCAGCGCCGAGGGCTGAAAGCAGTTGAGCGTAGGCAGGGATAAGGCGCTGGGCACATTTTACAGCAGAGGTCTCCCCGCTGAAGCGGGTCAGGCGTAAAAGGGTATAGGGGCCTGTGAGCATGGGTCTTGTAAGGAAGCCTGCGGAAAGGGCTTCCCTGAATTCTGTGAGGGGTTTGTGTCCGGAAAGCCCGATGCTGCTGCTTTCATCCACTTCCGGCACCATATAATGATAATTGGTTGTGAACCATTTTTTCATGGCAAGGGCGCTGGCCTGATATCCATCCTTTTTATAGCCTCTGGCCATGGCAAAGGTGCGGATCAGAGGGTCCTGGGGCAGGACAGTGAAGCGTTCCGGAATAAGACCGAAGAGAAGAGCTGTATCCAGCAGGGTATCGTAAAAGGAAAAATCATTGGATACGGGCAGATCTATTCCTTTGCTGATTTGTTTTTCCCAGTGAATTTTACGGAGGCTTTTTGCCTGTTCATTGAGATTTTCAGGGCTGATTTTGTTCTGGAAATAGTTTTCCGTTGCTTTTTTGAGTTCGCGCCCACAGCCGATGCGAGGGTAGCCGATGATGGTGGTTTTCATTCTTGAAATCTCCTTTATTTGTTAATTTTTATATCAAGATATATTGATATATTGAATTTGGCAAGAAAAATGTGCTGAACAGCAACCCATGACCTGTTACGGTGTTTTGTCATAAAGTAACTTTTGAAGTTGCTCAGAAGTTACAAAAAAGGAAGTGGTGATGTTTTAAGGAATAAAATCAGACACCCAAAGTCAAAAAAGATGAGAAAAAAACTTGCGTGTACAGCTTATCTGGCTTATATCCCCTTGAATCATGCAAGCATAGCTGTGCTGGATATCTGTCTGTATTTTCAAAAGAGGCGTATTCTTGTGATGTAGAGGTGTGGGTTGCTCAGAGCTATGGGTACAAAAGAGCTTTCTGTTTGACCCTTCCATTATTATGCATTGCCTGAATGCACAGTGAATGATCATTGCTCCCTGAAGATTTGCCGGTGGTTTTTTGAACATGAAATTTTCTGCTGTCTCCCCGGTGAAAGCAATCATGAGAGGATATTTATTATGGAAGCATGGCTGGACAGGCTGGAAACCTGGGTGGATATTGCCGGTGGTTTTGTGTGGGGTGCGCCTTTGCTGGTGCTTCTTGTGGGAACCGGCGTATGGCTGACCTGGGCCTTGCGGGGCATTCAGGTTTCCTCACTCATGCATGCCTTGTATCTGGCTCTGGTCAAACGTAAGGAAGATAAGAAGGAAGAAGGGGATATTTCCCACTTTCAGGCCCTGATGACAGCCCTTTCCGCCACCGTGGGAACGGGTAATATTGCCGGTGTGGCCACGGCCATTGCCATTGGAGGACCAGGTGCCCTTTTCTGGATGTGGGTGACGGGTATTCTTGGTATGGCAACCAAGTACGCAGAGGCTGTACTTGCTGTGGCATACAGGGAAAAGGATGAAAAAGGACAGATGCGCGGCGGTCCCATGTATTATATTGCAAAGGGAGTGGGCTGGAAGTGGATGGCTGTTCTTTTTGCCTTCTTTGCCAGCATAGCCGCCTTTGGGATAGGTAATATGGTTCAGTCCAACTCCGTTGCGGATGCGGTTTTGTCCACCTTTAATATACCCGTATGGGTGACCGGGCTTGTGCTCATGGTTCTGGTGGCCACTGTGGTGCTGGGTGGCATTAAAACCATAGGTCGGGTTACCAGTGTGCTGGTTCCTGTGATGATAGTTTTATATATGCTGGCTTCCATCGCCGTACTTCTGCTTTTTGCAGATCAAATTCCTGCAGCCTTCGGTCTTATCTTTACCCACGCTTTCTCTCCCATTGCCGCCACCGGTGGCTTTGCCGGTTCCGTACTCATGCTGACCATTCGCATGGGTGTGGCAAGGGGTGTGTTTTCCAACGAATCCGGCCTCGGTAGTGCGCCCATTGCCGCTGCCGCAGCGCAGACAGGCCATCCTGTAACCCAGGCCCTTGTATCCATGACCCAGACCTTCATTGATACCCTGGTTGTCTGCACTCTGACAGGGCTTGTGCTTATCCTTACGGGGGCCTGGTCTTCCGGAGCTACCGGTGCTTCCCTCACCGCAGGGGCATTCGAGATGGCCCTGCCGGGCCTTGGATCTTATATTGTCACCATCGGACTTATTCTTTTTGCCTATTCCACCATGCTGGGCTGGTGTTATTACGGGGAAAAATCCATAGAATATCTTTTCGGTGAAAAGGCTGTTTTCCCCTATCGTGTTGTTTATGTGCTTTTTGTGGCTGTTGGTGCCACGCTTAAGCTGGAGCTGGTCTGGGGGCTTGCCGATGTCTTCAATGGGATGATGGCCTTTCCCAACCTGATTGCCCTTCTGATACTGACGCCAGTTGTGGTCCGCTATACAAAGGAATATTTTGAGGAAGTCCGGTCCTGATCGCCGGGGTGGAGGGGTATCTTTATGATGGATATTGCAAAAGTCTGTAAAATATGGTGCCGTGCTACTATCCGGTTTTCTGGCTGGCAGGGAACCGGGAAAAACCATGTTCCGGACAGATCATTAAATGCCCTGTAATCCATTGGATCAAAAGAATCTGTTGTTTTTTGAGGGGGAGCAGGCCAGTTTTTTGGCTTTCTCCCCCTTGTGTTTGATTTTAGGCTTGCGGTGAACGACTGTTTTTATTAAACAGGTGTTCAATAGTTTGCTGGAGGGGAAAAACATTGAGAAAAAGACAGAATGCCCAGGAAAGAAAACCCGTGATACTGGATGCTTTTTATGATGCGATCCGGGAAGAGGGGATAGAAAATGCTTCCGTTGCCAAGGTGGCAGCCCGGGCTGACATCCATCCCAGCCTTGTGATTCATTATTTCGGCACTAAAGAACAGATGCTCATGGAGCTGGTGGACCGGGTACTGGAAGTGTATGGGCAGCTCATTGGCCGCCTGCCCAAGGACGGTCCGGCCGAGCAGCGTCTTCTCGTGATTCTGTCCACCATATGGGGACCTTCCTGGTATGGGGCCGTTGCCCTTTCAGTGGTATATTCCTTTCTGGCCATTGCCCGCAGAAACAGGGAAGTTGCAAGGCGGGTGGATCATCTTTACGGGAGATACCGTCGCTTTCTGGAGCGGGAGGTCCATGCGGCAAAGGATGCGGGTATCATAAGGTCAAAGGATGTGTCCGGTGCTGTGTCCGCCCTGCTGGCCTTAAGTGAGGGTTCCCATTATTTCAGGCACCACCTTGGAGACAATGAAGAAAATCACAGAAAAGCCATGATTCGTGCGGCCCTTGCAATTCTGGATGCCAGCCCTGAAACACTGGCTTTATATGAAGGAGGTTTTGATTGTGGCGGAGTGGACAGCCCTTAAAAATATAGATCCCCATTGTTTTGCCTGTGGTCAGGGAAATGCCCACGGGCTGCATATGCGTTTTTTCTCCGATGGAGAGAGGGTCCGTTCCCGTCTCATCATCCCTGGACATCTTCGGGGCTGGCATACTCTGGTGCATGGGGGTGTACTGGCCACCATACTGGATGAAGCCATGAGCTGGGCTGCCATCCATCTGACCGGGCGTTTTATACTGACCCAGGAGATGACCGTGCGCTTTAAGAAGCCGGTGCGCATTGAAGAGGAGGTTCGGGTGGAAAGCTGTGTGGCGGAACGTATCTCTCCCAGAAAGGCACTATTAAAGGCTGAAATCCGAAACAGTTCCGGAGATATCTGTGCGGAAAGCTCCGGTGTCTTTGCCCTGTTCACGGCGGAGGCTTTTACTCGGATGAATCTTGTGCCGGAGAATATGCTGGATGCCATGAACCAAAGTATGTGGAGGAGTGCATGAAATCCCTTCTTTTTCTGGCTGGTCCAAGGGCTTACCAGCGTATTCGCAGTCAGGGTTTTTCTGTGGGTGACGTGCGGCTGGTTCTGGGTGCTTCGGGTGCGGCCAAGTGGCTGGGTATCCATGGGCTGGATGCGGCGGTTTTTGGTGGTTTTCTTTCTAAGGCCTCCCGTCCCGTTCCCCTTTTCGGAACCAGTATCGGTGCATGGAAGCTGGCTGCAGCGGCAAGAAAGGATTCAAGGGCTGCCTTTGATTTTCTGGCCCATGCCTATATTCATCAGTTTTATAAAAAGCCTGTGCGCAGGCGGCATGTGGATCAGGAAGCCCTGCGCATTGTGGATGCTTTTTTGCCGCCGGGGGCTGCCAGAGAAATCCTTTCCCACCCTGTTTTCAGGCTGCATCTTTCCGTTATCCGGTGCCGGGGGGGGCTGGCTTCGGAAAATCCATTGGCTCTGGCCTTAGGTCTGGGCATGGCCTTCACGGTTAATATGAAGGGACGGCCTGCCTATGTTCGTCGGTTTGAGCGGGTAGTCTTCCATGATCCCCGGGAAGAGGGACTGGTGCATGGAGGTTTTCAGGGGGTAACGCCTGTGCCTCTGGCTTCGGAGAATCTGCGTGCGGCCCTGCTGGCCACGGGCTCCATTCCCTTTCTCATGAGTGGTGTGTCAGGAATTCCCGGTGCGGGTGAAGGAATCTTTCGGGACGGTGGACTTGTGGATTATCATCCTCTGCCGCCCGGCCCCATGGAAGACGGCATTGCCCTTTATCCCCATTTTTATCCTGAGGTGGTACCTGGCTGGTTTGACAAAAAGAATATGAAACGAAGGGCCTCAGCCACGGAACTCAGTGACGTGCTCCTTCTTGCTCCCTCCCCTGAGTATTTGGAAAAACTGCCCTATGGTCGGATTCCCGACCGCAGGGACTTTAAACAGTTTGAAGGCGATGATGCAGGGAGACTGGGTTTCTGGAAAAGGGCCGTGGCGGAAAGTCAGCGCCTGGGAGACGCCTTTCTTGAGGCATGGGAAAAGGGTCGCATTGAAGATCTGGTGCAGCCAATTGCGGATTAAAATTAATTGTTAAGCAAAATTTCAGGAGGCATTATGCAGGAAATCAAGACGGTGCTCATTGTGGGCAGTGGTACCATGGGAAGGAAAATTGCCTTTTTAACGGCAGCGGCAGGTTTTGATACCCGGATTTATGATATCAGTGAGAAGGCCCTTGCTGATGCGCAGAAGGGTGTGGAGCGGATAGTCAGAAGGGCCGTTACCAGAGGTGCAATTGCTGCTTCAGAGGAAGAGGGGGTTCTGGCCCGTATCTCTTCTTTTACGGACATGGCTCTGGCTGCAAAAGACGCGGATTTCATCAGTGAATCCATACCCGAAGATCCTGCCCTTAAAGGACGCGTTTTTGGTGAACTGAATAAGTTGTGCCCGGCACATGCTATCTTCACCACTAATACCTCTTCCCTCATGCCCTCCATGTTTGCCGATGCCACAGGCAGACCGGATCGTTTTGCCGCCCTGCATTTCCATAATCCTGAGGTAGACCGCATCGTGGATATCATGCCCCATCCCGGCACCTCAAAGGAAACCATGGCAGCCATACAGGATTTTGTGAAGGCCATCCGTATGATTCCCATTGAAATGCACAGGGAAAATCCGGGTTATGTCTTTAACTCCATGTTCATGTCCCTGCTGGGCTCGGCCCTTACACTGGCGGCAAGGGGGGTTGCCAGCCCTGAGGATGTGGACCGCTCCTGGATGGGTGTGATGCAGATGCCCATAGGTCCCTTTGGTATGATGGATCAGGTGGGGCTTGAGACCGTTTGGAAAATTACCGATTACTGGGCTTCCGTTACCAAGGCTTCTCAGGCAAAGGCCAATGCGGATTACCTGAAGCCCTTTGTGGATGAAGGAAAGCTTGGGGCAAAAACAGGTACGGGTTTTTATACCTATCCAGCTCCTGTCTGGGGACAGCCGGATTTCCTTGAAGGTGGTCTGGCTTCCGGCTGATTTTTTTTGGCTTTGAATTAAATGGATGTTCATTTTGCTTTATAAAAAGGGTCTTTTCTTTAAGGGAAAAGGCCCTTTTCACTTATGCCTTATACTCCAAGCGGTCAACCGTGAAACATTAATGGGTTTTCTGTAGGGGCAACCCCCTGTGGTTGCCCAAAACCAGGGCAGGCACGGGGGCCTGCCCCTACAATATCGTTTCAAGACTGCCCCATGTATCAAGAATGACCACGCAGAGTATAAATCGATATAAAATTTTTTACAGGCTGAATTAAAAGTCACTCTATGTCATAGAGCCTGACCCTGTTAGCCTTTTTTTTACCGCATGAGTTCAATTTCCTCAATGCTGCCTTCCTCTGTAATGCGGAACCTGAGATACCCGCTTCTTCCAAAGGCAGCCACGCCGTTGACATAGAAAATACCCTCTTCTTCTCCGGGATTGATGATTCGTGTGCCGAGCAGTTCGGCAGTATAAAGGCTGAGCTGGTAATGGGTGATGACCTTCTCTTCCCTGATTTTCCCGGTGAAGCCGGGATCTGCATGGATACCATAATAAATAAGGGGGACTTTGAAATTTTCCATGTCCATGTGGTTATGGCCCCACAGACCGTTTTCTCCAAACATTTCACCATGATCTGATGTTATGAAAATATAGGAGGGGGGACTTTCCGGCATGGTCTTGAAATATTTTATGACCTCATCATAGAGCCAGTCACTGTAGAGGATGGAGTTATCATAGGTATCGATGTGGTTTTGTTCCCTTGTCGGATTTTCCGAGGAGAAAACATCAAATTCCGGGCGGTGGCTGTAATTTACGGCATAGGGACTGTGGGAGTTTCTCTGGTGCAGTATGATGAAGTTTTTGTCGGAAAGTTCGAGCTGATGCAAAAGTTCTATGATGCCATCGTCTTTTTTTCGGGAAAAAAGGCTTCTGTGGTGGTCAAAGGCGGCAATAAAATCGATGTCCTTAGTATTAACCCCATTCAGGCAGTTGATGTTCTGGGCTGATATATAAAAGGTTTTGAAGCCCTGCTTTTTTGCCAGTGTAAAGAGGTTGGTATTCTGATTCTGTACGGGCTTTGTATCCAGGGGATGATACTGGGCCGTATAAAAGGCGGGAAGGGCAGAGCGTGTCGCATTGGCTGCAGAAATACCCAGTTTTGTAATGAGCTGGTCCGTTTCTGCGGCAAGGGCATCCAGATTCGGGGTTGTTTTTCTGGGATAACCGTAAAGGGACATATGATTGGGCGTGGCACTTTCTCCCATGACCACAACCACATTCATTTTTTCATGGAGAAGTGGGATGTTTTCGGTCTGGTAGGGAGGAAATTCAGGCAGATTTTCTGTATCCTGTCCGGGGATCAGGATAAAATTCAGCCATGCGTAATAGCTTTGCAGGCTGTTTGCAAGGGAAGGGTCAGATATTACAGGGAAAAAACTGAAAATGTCATCGGAATCACTGTGGACTTTCATCCTGATTCCGGGGAAGATAAGAATAAGGGCCACAAGAATTGTCATGAAGGGGAGTTTAAAACGGGCTTTTTTTGTGGCATAAATAAGCAAAAAGGCAGAAGCATAGGGAAGAAGGGCAGACAGGGGAACAAAATACAGGTTTTTTGTGCTGGCAAGGGCTTCCTGGCTTACATCTGCAGCCTCGATGAACATCTGATGAATCCAGAAGGGATTGATGTAATCTCCAAAATAGGCAAGGGATGCGAACTGTGTGATTTCAAGCAGGCAGAGAAGACCTAAAACAACGGCAATGAAGGTGTGGCTTCTGCATGCTGCAAGAAGGAGGGCAAATCCGAAGAATATCCAGTAATATTTTTCGCTGAACCAGATGACATTGCTTGGGCTGAAGCTGTTGAAAATGAGTGCGGGAAGCATTAGGCAGAGGGCAATGGCAAGGGCGAGAAGTCCATGGATACAGAGACGGAAGCTTATGCTTTTAAGCTTATCAATATTCATAGTTCACTTTTTCATTGTGTTTATGTTTTTCGGTAAGGCTTTTTTAAATCCGTTGACCGGATGAAGCCGAAGCCTGTATTCCTTTATCTTGGTTTTGTTTCTTCCTCAACCCCTTAATACATAAGGATTCTCCATGATAAGAGAAAACCGTAAATGGCCCAGGGTATATTTTTCCGCAAAGGATGAGGTGGCCGGTGAAATCCGGATTAAGGAAGAACTCATTTTTTCTGCCCGTGTTTTGAATATCAGTGAGGGTGGTCTTGCCCTAAGCCTTGAGACTGAACCGGAAACTTCCTTTAAGCGAGGGGATCGTTTTCAGCTGAAAGCTCTTAAGGGTAAGGAAATGCTGGTCCTGACGGCTCCTGCGGTGATGGAGGTGCGATGGGTAACCGTTTATGAAGGTTTTAAAAAGACGGGGCTTGGATGCGCTTTTCTTTATATGATTCCACCGGACAGAAACCGTATCCGCCGCTTTATGGAAAAATGCTGAATAAAAAAACCGCCCCTGAAGGAGCGGTTTTTTTATTTGACATCATGGTCTCATGAGTCCGACCAGAAGGGTGACATATCCCTTAAGCGTTTAACAATGGGTGGAAGTTTTTCAATGACAGTATCCATTTCAGCCTCTGTATTGTAGATGCTCAAGCTGAAACGGATGGTGCCGTGGGCTGCAGTATGGGGAACGCCCATGGCCCGGAGTACATGGGAGGGTTCAAGGGAGCCCGATGTACAGGCGGAACCGGAAGAGGCACAGATGCCATACTGGTTCATCATCAGGAGGATGGCTTCTCCCTCAATGTATTCAAAGCTGATGGAACAGGTATTGGGCAGGCGGGCATCCAGATCTCCGTTGACAAAGCATTTGGGAATACGGCTGAGAAGCTCCTTTTCTAAGCGGTCCCGCATGGCCCTGACCCTTGTGTTTTCTTCGGCCATTTTTTCTTCGGCCATAAGGCAGGCCCTGCCCAGACCGATGATGGAGGCCACGTTTTCCGTGCCAGCCCTGCGACCATGTTCCTGATGGCCCCCAACAATGTAAGGTGTAAAGGGGGTCCCTTTTCTGATGTACAGGGCACCAACACCTTTGGGCGCATGGAGCTTGTGTCCGGACAGGGATAAAAGATCAATGGGCATGGTTTTAAGGTCCATGGGAATCTTCCCCACGGCCTGTACCGCATCCGTATGGAAAAGAATGCCCTTTTCCCTGCAGAGTTTTCCGATGGCTTCCACGGGAAAGAGGGTGCCGGTTTCGTTGTTGGCCCACATCATGCTGACAATGGCTGTATCTTCATCCAGGCTTTTTTCCAGCAGATCCATGTTCAGTCTGCCCCGTGTGTCCACGGGAATGGTTGTTATGCGAAAGCCTTCTTTGGCAAGCTTTTCAAAAAGGGCCTTGATGGCAGGATGTTCCACCGTGGAGGTTATCAGGTGCTTTCTTTCCGGAAAGGCCCGGAGTGCGGCATGGACTGCTGCTGCGTCTGATTCCGTGCCGCAGCTGGTGAAAAGAATCTCATCGCTGCTTGCTGCCCCCAGAAGGCTTGCCACCTGCTGTCGGGCCGTCTGGATTTTTTGGGCCACCTGACCACCAAAGGTATGCATGGATGAGGGGTTGCCATAAAGCTCTGTAAAATACGGGAGCATGGCCTCAATGACCTCATCGGCCACTCTGGTGGTGGCATTGTTGTCCAGATAAACAGGGGTCATTTTCAGGCCTCCTCCACCACAAGGTCATGGGCCACGAGGTTACGCAGTCTGGCTTCCACGTGGTCTTTCAGGGTTATACGGCTTCTGGGGCAGGTGGCACAGGCACCCTGAAGACGAACCAGTACCCGGTTGCCGTCCACGTCCACCAGTTCAATATTGCCGCCATCCCTTATCAGTGCCGGTTTGATTTCGACTTCAAGGGTTTCTTCAATTTTACGTATTTTCTGGAGATTGGTCAGTCCGGCAGCCGGTTTTTTCGGCTCCATAATGGAGATTCCCTGACTTGCTTTGATGATATTTGAAATTTCTTCGTGGCAGTTGCCGCAGCCGCCACCGGCCTTGAGGTAGCCTGTGACATCCTCTAAGGTTTTCAGGCCCTTTTCCTTCACGGCCCTCTGGATGTCCACGTCTGTCACGTTAAAGCAGTGGCAGATAATTTCTCCTTCCAGTACCTTTTCCGGCTCGCCCCTGTAGTAGGCAATGGCTTTTTCCAGAGCTTCCTGTCCCATGACCGAGCAGTGAATCTTTTCCTTGGGAAGACCGCCTAGAAACTCTGCTATGTTTTCGTTGCTGATTTTTTCGGCTTCCTCCAGGGTCTTGCCTATGATCATTTCCGTGAGTGCGGAGGAAGATGCAATGGCACTGGCACAGCCAAAGGTTTTGAATTTAGCTTCGGTAATGGTTTTATCTTCTCCAAGGCGGAAGGTTAGTTTCAGGGCATCGCCGCAGGCAATGGAGCCTACTTCACCGATTCCGTCCGGATTTTCTACTTCGCCGACGTTTTTTGGGTTCAGAAAGTGTTCCCGAACCTTGTCTGTGTAATCCCACATACGTGTTGCTCTCCTATGGTTGTCCGCCCTTTGTCCGGGCAGGTTGGCAGTCCAGCTTCCTTATAACCCAAGAAAGTATAAGTACGGAATGAAAAAATAACAGGTGCACATGGGAAAAATGTCGGATCTTTTGAAAAAATAAGGATATTGTGGGGTATGTCCCGAAATGAGGGGGGTGCAGCAGCCGTTTTTCCAGTAGCTTTTTTTCCATTGTCTGCGCATCTATTCCCGGCTGGATTCTTTGTCTGGATGTTGTATAATAAAATAAACAGATTAAAAACCTTACAGGGGAGAACCTCACACAATGACGGAAACCATCGAAGCCCTGAAAAAAGAAATTATCCGTTGCCTTCAGCCCATGGACCCGGAAAAGGTAATCCTTTTCGGAAGTCATGCCTCCGGGACAGCTACGGAGGACAGTGACATTGATCTTTACATTGTCACAAAGGACAATTTCATCCCTTCCACATGGGAAGAAAAAAGAAAACTGGCAAGGCGTTACTCCCGTTCCATACAGGATATCCGAAAAAGACGAGGGATTGATCTCATTGTCCACACCCGCACCATGAGCGAAAATTTTATCAAAACAAACAGCTCTTTTTCCAGGGAAATCCACGAGAAAGGACAACAACTTTTATGAGTACTCCGAACAGGTGGATGGCTGCGGAATGGCTGAAAGCGGCAAAGGACGATATCATGGCCTGTGAACAGATATTTCCCTGTGAGCATTTAAGCCATATCACCGCATTTCATGCCCAGCAAGCCATAGAAAAATCCCTCAAGGCACTTCTGGAATACCGATTTGGACATATCCCGAAACAGCACGATCTGATCACACTGAAAAACCGTATTGCACCGGATTTTCTTGAGGAACATGAAGACACGCTTGAAGATCTCAACGATATCTATATTAATGCAAGGTATCCGGGGGATCTTGGCCTGATGCCGGATGGCAAACCTTCCATGGAAAGCGTCGGAAAATTTCTCGAACTTGCCAGAAATCTTTATGCCATGGCAGATGATCAGATGAGGTAATGCTTGAACAGGAGAGGTGCTGTTTTATTTGACGGTACTTTTAAAGGAGGGGGCATGATCACCGGACCCCATACCCGTTTTGAAGGCGGGGCACTTTACAGATCCGGAAAGCTGGCTGTGCTGGATCTGCACGGATCTTTCCATGCCATGGGCAGGCAGTACGGCAGTCTTCTTGCCAAAGAGCTGCAGGAACTCTACGGTCTGGCCATAGAAAATTATTTTCTGAAGGAAAAGGGCCTTTCTCCGCTTCTTATGGATCAGACGGCAGAGGCCTTTTATGCATTCTATCCGAAACGTTTCAGGGATATTCTTACCGGCATGACAGAAACCTCAGGGCTTTCCCTCGGCCAGCATCTCCGCCTCAATGCCCTCGAACTTTACGGCGTTCTGATCGGGTGTTCCGGAATTTTTGCCTGGGGGGATTTTACCGGCGGTGGTCCCCTTGTGGCTGGCAGAAATTATGACTGGTTTGACTCATATGCAGATTTTGCGCAAAAGCTCACCGTGGCTGTCTGGCATCCGGATTCCGGTATTCCTTCTGCCACCATCACCTTTGCCGGGGTTGTTTACATGACCACGGGCATGAATGCGGACGGTCTTTTCATGGAGCTGAACAACGGGCTGCCTTCGGGCGGAGGACTGACCTATACCAACCGGGTCCCCGCCATTGTCAGTCTCATGGGCTTTCTCATGGATTACAAGGGTATGGAGCAGGTGGATGCGGCCTTTCATTCCACCAGACCGGAGTTTACCTTTATTATTAATGTGGCCGATGCCAGCAAAGCCTTTGCCTATGAATGGACACCCTTTGATATGAAGCGCCGGGACGGGGACAGTGGGGGGCTGCTGGTGGCCACCAATCATTTTGTCCATCCTGCATGGGGGCTGGCCCTGCAGCCGGATACCGGATTTGAGTCCCCCCTGCGGAGGGACAATCTGCTGAGCCTTGGTCACAGCCACAGGGGGAAAATGGATGCCAGCACCATGATGGCCCTTCTGGATATCCCCATGGATCAGGGCGGGGCCACATGGCCTGAGGAAGGAAAGATCCGTACGGTGTATCAGGTTGTGGCCGTCCCTGCGGAGCGAAGCCTCATGGTGAAGGTGCCGGGATATCAGGACTGGACGGGTGTGGATCTGAAGCCTTTTTTTAATCTTGCAAAAAATAAGTCATAGACCACCGACAAAGCCGGTGGCTTGAAAACATGGAACTGCTCAAAGCGGTTCAAAAAACAGGGGGCACCTAAACGGAACATCGAACTGGAGCGGATTTTCACCGGATGAGGCGGGTCTGGAACATTTTTTGTATGAGCGGAGCTGGCCCATCGACAGAGAACCGGGCCTGCGGATGAAAATCTGGCGGGCGGCCAGAGATTCCGGCGGCAACGCCTATGACACGGGCCAGACCATGCGGGACGAGGCCTGTTTCTGGATAGACAGCCGATGGGGCCTGTGCCGGGGATGTCAGGTCTGGATGACCAAGGGCGCATCCATCAGCCTCCCCACCTTTAGCACGCTGGGATAACCCCCTGCGCCAGACCCGACCCGGCAAGAAGCTGCGTTGGACGACTTCGCTGATCCGGCTTTCGGTAACCATCAGGCGAAATGCATAAATCCGCCCCCTGACCCTGAACGATGATGCCATAAATTTCGTTGACAGTCTCCGACCTCAGTATTACCATTACCGGTAATACTTAAAAGAGAGGTGAGGTTATGAGGGTAACCACAAAAGGTCAGGTCACAATACCCCAAGACATTCGTGAGAAGCTGGGAATAAGCCCTGCAACAGAGGTCGATTTCATCGAGGAGAAGGGACGCGTCTTTTTGGTAATACGAAAAGAGGAGAAGTCAGCCATAAAGAAATTTGCAAAACTACGTGGTTTGGCGACCGTCAAAATGACCACCGATGAGATCATGGCGCTGACGAGGTCGGATAAATGAATGGCGTTCTCGTGGATTCGAACGTCATCTTAGACCTCTTCCTCAATGACCCGAATTGGGCCGACTGGTCGGAAGCTGCGCTCGCCAGTGCCAGTCAGAGCTCAAGGCTCTACATAAATCAGATCGTTTATACCGAGGTATCAATTGCTTTTGAAAAAATAGAGGAATTGGAATCAGCCCTGCATACAGGTGGATTTCACTTGTTGGAGATTCCAAAAGAAGCGCTGTTCTTAGCCGGAAAAGCTTATCTTCTCTACAGGAGAGGCAAGGGCACCAAACGTTCACCCTTGCCGGATTTTTATATTGGAGCACATGCTGCGGTACTTGGTATGGATTTGATCACCAGGGATGAGGGCAGATATCGGACTTACTTTCCTACCGTAAAGAGGATATGCCCTGTGAAACCATGATGGAAGGGCATCGAACCACCGCATCCACGCAGACACCGAACGCTGGGCGGCCCGTTTTTCATGCGCCGCCAGTGTTTCCGGGGCTTTTCTTGTCCGGGAGTGCAGCATTTTGCCTAAGCAGGAATCAAGCAAAAAAGAGGTAAGGCTTGAAGGGGTGTTTTTTTATTTGACAGTATTTTAAATACCTGCCCCCTCTTGTCTCCTTGGCTTCTAGGAAAACCACTTTGACATCCATTATAATGTGGATATTATAGCTATTATTATCCCTGTTCTGGAGGTGGTCCATGAAAACCGTACAGATGACCCTTGATGAAGATCTTGTAAACGCTGTTGACCAAATCTCGAAAAAACTTCACACAAGCCGATCTGCTTTTACAAGAATGGCATTACGAGAGGCACTTGATCGTTATAATATCAAAGAACTTGAACGTAAACATCAAGAAGGGTACCGGCAGCATCCTGTTTCTCCTGATGAATTTTCAATTTGGGAATCCGAGCAGTCTTGGGGTTAAGAATGAAACATGGTGAAATCCGTTGGTATAAATTCGCCCATCCAGATAAAAAGCGTCCGGTTCTTATTCTTACACGAGATTCGGTATTGAAATATCTTGGTGAGGTAACTGTGGCACCAATCACAAGCACTGTCCGTGGTATTCCATCTGAAGTTTTTCTTTCTCAAGCTGATGGTATGCCTCGTGATTGCGCTATAAATTGTGATCATTTACAAACTGTCGCAAAAGCAAAAATCGGCTCCCTTATTACAACTTTAACAAAAAATAAGATAATTGATGTGGGGCAGGCAATTCGGTTTGCCCTTGATATCTGAGGTAAAAATACAAAACTTGAACAATAAATTTCTGTCTGTGTGATTTCTTTAGTGATTTGTCCTGTTATTTCCTGCCCTTTCAGTTCAGAATAGTTTTCAGAAAATCACACTGCCCCTGAAAAAGGTGAAATCCTTATCCCTGAACTGGCCGAACACATCCCTTTCACCGCCACCGCTGTAAAAAAATGCCCCTGCGGTTAAAAGGGTGTTGCTAAAGGGCCTCCACGATGCTTCCACCTGATGCTGTCTGTCCTGACTGTTCATCCAGGTAAAAACCCGCCAAAGGGTGCTGATGCGGGAGTCAAAGGCGCTGTACTTCATGGTAAAGCTGGCCCCTTGGGTGTAAGCATCCCTTTCCATAAATTTTTCATGGTCGTGTATGTACACACCCAAATACTGGACATTGACAAAAAGATTGCGGAAGAAAAGGTCGTTTCTGTCTACGCCCATGAGAAATTCTCCCTTCTGCTTTTCTGCAAGGCCCTCGGGAAAGGTATTCAGAAGAAGAGGATTTTTTTCAAAATCCATCATTTCGTAATGGCCCTTTGTCTGCCATGCGCCCTCTGTGCGGAAAACCCAGGCACCTGCACTGGCTTCAAAATCTGCCCCGAAAACCACGGCATCACTGTGAAACCATGAAAGCGTAGTTGCCGCAGGCGGTATATCCATATCATAAGGCGGGTTTTCCATGGGAATCTGGCGGATCACCCCGGAGACCTTCAGCATTGGCATGGGGTCTTTTCCCCGCCATGCATAGAGGGAGGCATCGGCCCTTTTCAGGGGCAGGCCGATCTTTAAGCCTATGGAACTCTGGCCGTCCCAGGTCCAGTCATCATCGCTTTCGATGATGCGGCCCCCTGCATCGCTGAACTTCTGCAGACGCATGGAAGTGAAGTAACTTCCATGGTCCGGCATGGCAGATCCCACAAAAACAGGCGACCAGAAGGCTTCCACCCTGAGTCCTCCCGGCATGGCGGATTCTACAAAAAGACCCGTGAGGCCAGATTTGCGATCGTTTTTGTCGTAGTAGAGAAAGGCCCGCATATCTTCAGGGCAGATGCGGTCCATGGGCCGGATTTCATCCCCTTTGCCCCAGTGCAGGATTTTTCTGCCCGCACTGAAGGAAAGATAGGTTTTTTTGAGATAGCCCTGCTGCTGGAAATAAAGCTCCCTGATATCTCCTGTGAATTCATCCTTGTTTTCTATATCCTGATAATCTCCCCTGAGCCTTGCCACAAGGCTTGTATTTTTCATGTGTGCTTCCATGAGAAGATCCAACCGGTTTGTGGTCTGAACATCATGGGGATCTTTCAGGCCATACCAGATAGAAGGTCTCAGCTCTCCTTCAAGCCTGAACCGCTGTGTCATTGAAACAGCAGGCGCTGTTTGGGTACTGCCGGGCAGGGAAGTTCCGAGCAGTTCAGCAAAATCAAAATCCCCATCCTCGTCCATGGCTATGGCGGAAGCTGTCAGAAAAAGAACAAGAAGCAGTATGGAGATTTTTTTCATCGCCATGCGTCCCCCATTCTGTCCGGGTCAAAGCTTGCATTGCCCAGTCCTGTATTTATCGTAACTTCAAGGATTTCCATTGTGGTGGTGTGGCTGGTCCTGAGATCTCTGGCCACGGTGCGGAAGGGAATATGAATCCCTTCAATTTTCTGCACCTCACCCGCCACAATCACCCTTTCTAATCGGCCATCCCTGCCGAAAAAACGTACCTGAAGGGGCAGATAGTTTTCCTTGTCTATCCAGCTGAGCTGTCTCGGATAGCGTGCGGAACTGTCTTTGGCTCTGGATTCCACACGGAAGCACTCCCTTTCGTTAAAAACGGCATCGCTTCTGCGCTCGTGCATATAGTCATCAAGTTTTCGTCCTCCCAGATCCTCATAGGAAAAATCCGTATCTTCAAAGGCATTCTGACTGTCACCCACGGCTATTTTTCTGGCCCGTCCCAGGGCTGGAATGTAGAGGTACTGGTCATTGTCCCTGTTTTCATTTTCTATGGTCAGAAAGGTGGTCCCCCGTTTGATGGAGTCGAGAAAGCGCATGGCATAACGGTCCGTTGCTCCATAATTTTTCTGGCGTATGGCCACCTGCCGGGTATCAGTGACCCTTTCACCTGCCAGCAGGGTCATGGAGGCCAGTATGGACAGATCCTTTTCCGGTCTGTTGAATTCCTCTACCTTTTCGGCAATGATCCGGCCTTCTTTTCCGGCTGTTTCCGGATTGAAAGGGCCGATATCTGCGGATGCAGAACCTGTACCCAGTACAAAAAACAGAAGGGCTGTCATGATGGTTTTAAGCTGCATGGTATTCTTCTCCTTGGTCTGGGGGGATATGGGAAGGTTTTTCACTTAAAGTGTTTTTGTTTTTCCGGCCTGCTTCATGGATTTTATGGAGTCTGGATTCCGCAAGGGTGAGGGCTGCTGGAAGCAGGGTCATGGCCGCAAGGGCAGAGCAGATCATGGTGATGGAAATCAGGATGCCAAGATTTATTAAGGGAATGAAGGCGGAAGCCAGAAGCACAAGAAAACCCGCTGTCACGGCTGTTGCGTTGAAGAAAATGGCCTTACCCGTCCCCTGAGCCGTGTGGAGGATGGCTTCTATGTGGCCCAGCCCCTGACTTCTGGAATCCCGGTAATGCACCAGATAATGAATCCCGTAATCAATGCCTATGCCTATGGCCACACATGCCGTGATGGCCGTGGCCACATCTAAGGCAATACCGGCAAAACCCATGATGCCGAAGGTAACTGTGATGGTGAAAGCTAAGGGAATCAGGCTGAAAAAACCGTAGATAAAGGATTTCATCAGTCGGGCCACCACGAAAAATACCAGAAAAAAGGAGATGGCGATGGAGCCGATCTGTCCCTTCACGATGAGCTGGTTGGCTTCAAGGTAGAGGGTACCGGGGCCTGTAACCTTAAAGGTCATGTTTTTGTCCCGCAGAATTTGTCCGCCGGGGCCTTGGAGAAAATCCACAGCGCTTCGGGTCACTTCCCGGACCACCGTACTGCAGGCGGTTTTCATCTGAATGCCAAGGGCAGCTTCTTTTCTGGAAGAATCCATGAGGCTCCGGGTATCCCTTCTCTGGTATTTGTCCATGTAGGCCTCATACTGGGCATGGAGGGCTTCCGGGCTTTTTTCTCCGGCAAGGTCTGCCATCTGCGGCAGTCTGTAGCGGGAGGGGTCATTATCAAAAAAGGCCTGATTCATTTTTTTAATAAAATCCGCAGGGCTGACAATTTTACCAATTTCAGGATGGGTCTCAAGAAGTTGCCGGGATAGCTTTTCCATGAGTGCCACGATTTCAGGATTCAGGGCATCGCCTGGGTTTTCGCCCGAAAGAATCAGCGTGAGGCCGGAAGTGCCAGCAAAATGATCGTTGATGAAGGTATCTGCCATGCGTATGGGGGCGTCTTTTTTAAAAAATGTGATGTTATTCATCTCTACCCGAAGCAGCATCGCCCCTGTTATGGATACGGCAAATACGGCAAGGTAGAGGAAGGTAACGGTTTTAGGTTTCCGGCAGCTGAAAAGGGAGAGGGCCGAGAGCATCGGATTTTTGCGGGCCGGGAGACTCTTTTTTTCAGCCATGGAATTATCCCGGCTGCGGAGCATGAAGGCCGGAATAATGAGAAGGGCAAGGATAAGGGCAAAGGCAATACCAAGGCTTATGAAGATACCGAAATCCCGCAGGGGTATAATGCGGTTGACGGCAAGGGAGGCAAAGCCAGCCATGGTTGTGAGGCCGGCCATGAGAACTCCGCCGCCGGTGAGGTTGAGTACCCTGCGTGCAAGGGCATTTGGATCAGGGTTTTCTTTTCTGCCCTGCTGAAAAGCGTGGGTGAGGTGAATGGCATAGGCCGTTCCGACAGCCACGAGAAGCACGGGAAGGGCAGAAGAGACAATGGAAACTGGAATACCGGCATAACCCATGAGGCCAAAGCACCAGACAAGGGAAATCAGTACCGTCAGCATGGGATAGAGTACGCCGGGCAGATTGCGGAACATGAGAAAAAGCGATGTTATGACCACAAGGCTCACCACGGGAAAGAGCCAGGTAATGTCTTTTATCATGAGGGTTCCGATTTCATTGTCCACCACAGGTTCGCCAGCCATATGATATGTGAAGTCTGTATCTCCAAAAACATCTTCCAGAATTCTGGAAACCTCGCCAAGGAGCAGGGCCTTATTCTCTTTGTTGAGGTTGGATGCGGTTTTTACAAAAAGAAGGGTGGCTTTTTCATCGCTACTGTAAAGGGTTCCTTTAAAAAGGGACCAGCCCTGAAGTCTTTCCCGGAGCAGTGCCGGGCTGTCCGTTTCCGGGTTGAAGATGCGGCCTGTGCGGATCTGTTTTGGAGTGCCTGCCATGGCATGATGAAAATCTGTAATGAAGGCCGGATCTCTTAGGGATTGCTCGCGGATCTGGCGGAAAAAGTCCGGAGCGATGTTCGTTTCAGGTCCTTTTCCCCTGTATTCCATGAGAAAGGTCCCTATGCTTTCAGGACGGGTCAGGCCCTTTTCCAGCATCAGACTGGCCAGCCTGCGTCCGGAAGCCGTATCTGCAAAACCTTTGTTTTCAAAAAAGCTGTCGATGGCATCAAAGAAAGAAAATTCAGGCCATACCGTGTCGCTTTCCATGATGGAGGAAATCTGATCCACCCAGATCCCTTTATTGAAGTCCCGGTTGTCTGTGGGCTTATGGATGATGCCCATGAGTTCTTTTCCGAAATCCGGATTCAGGGTGGCTCTTTCCGAAAGTCTGCCTGCTACCCGGCGGATGTCTTCCGTATTAATGGAGGTATAAAGATCAAAGGGGATGGATTCCCTTAGGTTTTCTTCCATTTCATATGTATCTGCAAACAGGTCGGGATGGGGGATGAAGTCTTTGCCCTCAATGGCAGCGAGGTTCTGAAGAAAGGCCGTAAGCACAAGGGCCTGATTCAGGGAGATGCCCAGTTTTTTTTCTATAAGGCGGGCAGGTATGGTCTGGTTGCTTTTTAAAATCCGGTTTCCTGCTGTCTGAAGTTTTTCGGGCAGCAGGGGGTCAAGGATGCCCTTTTCCGAGCCAATGGAAATGACTATACCCGTTGTGGAACCGAAGGTTTCCTGGGTATCCATGAAGATGGTTTTCTCCCGGTTGCTGTCCGGGAGCATGAACATGATGTCATTTTCTATGGTGAGTTTTCCCATGCCATGGGCAAAAAAGACTGTAATGAGACTCAGGCAGCTGATCAGCAGCTTGAAGTTGCCTGCAGCGGGGAGAATAATATCGGCAAGCTTTTTTTCTTTCACCATCAGCCTTTTCCGTTTCTTGACTGACTTGTCAGTCACTTGCTGGTTTTAAAAAAACTGCCATTTTCCGGGCAGTGGTGTTTCCATGCTCTGCATCTTATACTCCAAGCGGTCAACCGTGAAACATTAATGGGTTTTCTGTAGGGGCAACCCCCTGTGGTTGCCCAAAACCAGGGCAGGCACGGGGGCCTGCCCCTACAAAAGAGGGCCGAAAAAACCTTCGCTGGGGCAGGCCTTCAAGCCTGCCTGCATCAAAATATTCGTTCGTATGGGTCTTGTCTGACCATGCATTTCATTGCTGGGACTGCAGTGCAAGCCCGTGTAGTATGAAAGAGGTCATATCATCGGCAATTACATCAATATTAAGGTCTTTGCGCATGACCATAAAAAAGAAGAAACTGCGTTCTACAAGGCCTACAATGAAAACGGCTGCTGTGTCCGGATTGGGAATGCCCAGCATGTTCTGGCTGCGACCATTGGCAATTTTTTCACCGAGAAGCTCAATAAAACGGATGATAAGATTTTCGTAAAGTTCCTTGAACAGCCCGCCCTGACCTATGCCTTCCCTGAGAACAATTTCAGCGGCTTCGGCATTGTTTTTAAAGACCTTCAGCGCACTGAAAACCATTTGCCTGAGGCGGCTGTTTAGCTCATCTATGGTTTTGCTTTCAAAGATGTTGTGGTCTGCTTCAACAATGCCACTGAAACTGTCCATGAAGTTTCTGCAGATTTCCCTTGCGATGTCTTCCTTGGATTTAAAATACAGATAAAAGGTGCCCTGGGCCAGACCCGCAGCGGAAACAATGTCCGATACACGGGTTTTCTGAAAGCCCTTTTCCCTGAAGATGGCTATGGCTGCATCCAGGATATTTTGCCTTGTGGTGGCTTTATGTGAAGCGGTGACTGACATGTCAGTTTTTTACAAAATCTCTTGTTTCCTGTCAATTGTTTTTTTAGTCATGGGTCTTTAGGGTCTTTAGGGTCTTTAGGGTCTTTAGGGTCTTTAGGGTCTTTAGGGTCTTTAGGGTCTTTAGGGTCTTTAGGGTCTTTAGGGTTTCATAGTCTTTGGGGACTTTAGGGTCTTATAGTCTTTGGGGTCTTTAAGGTCCTTAGGGGTCTTAGGCCGTTGTGCTGTCTATGGCATGAAAGGCCCTTGCTGCAGCAGCAACATCTCCTTTGCGCCTCAGGCGGATATAGTCGGAAACCACCGGAATCATTGCATCGAGGTAGGCTGCTGTTTCCTCTTCTGTGGCTGTGGTACGGGTCTGGGAGAAAAGACATTTACGTTCACCGCCTCCGCTTGAAGGCAGCCCCTGATCTTCCAGATAATGTCTGGAAACAGCGGTTTCAGAAAAATCCTCATACACAGGAAAAGTTGTTTTTATATCAAAATCTTCACTGAATATTTTCATTCGGTCCATGAAGGCCGGGGTCTGTTCCGGGTAAAAGGATTGCTTCAGGGTGTAGCCCGCAAGCATGGCAGGGATTTTTTGCTCAAGGCAGTAAAGCAGGATGCGGGTGTGCATGGCCAGCTTACAGGCAACGCATACAAGATTTTTACCGCCAAAGCGGGGCATGAGTGTCTCGTAGCGGTCCAGCCACAGTTCCTGAAAGAGACGGCCGCAGTCCAGCTCAACCCGGAAGGATGGAGGAAGGGGAGATGGCTGCTGTTTCTCAAGGAGTTCACGGGCGGTCCGGAAGCGGTTTTCCGTAAAATGGGGGAAGCGGGCCATCCCGTTGAGCATGGTGACAAGGTGCACGGAAGAGGTTTTCGGTATGGCCCGGTGATGCCCGGAAAGGGCCATGGTATACAGGGCAAGGGAATCGCTGCCTCCGGAAAAAAGTATGGCAAGGGGGGCCGGGCTGCTCATTATTAAAATCTCCTTGTTTTTGGTTCTACAGGCCAGGTGTCTGTGGTTTGGGTTTGACAATATACCGGTGGATCATAAGGTAGACAGCTTGTTTGTGGGTAACCTTGCAATCGTTTTGACTCACGAGCAAATCGCCTGTGTTCCTATACATCTGCTTTAAGGATATGGCAGCTACAAGGCTGGAAAGTATACGGAGCGCTTATGTTTTTTTGTAATGCAGAAAAATTTCACCGAATTTTCCGGTTCTATGGGCTGCAAGTCGCCAGTGGCCGGTTTCATGGAGAGGCCTTCCTTTTCGGACAAAGGGAACGGCATTGGAGCTGCCGCAGATCACAGGACAGAGGGTAAGGAGCAGTTCATCCACAACACCTTGCTTAAGTGCTTCCCGGTTGAGACCGCCGCCACCTTCCAGAAGCAGGGTTTTTACCCCTTTGTTTTTGAGAATTTCCAGAACATGTTTCAGGTTAAGCCCTGTATCTTCTGTGTCTGCGATCAGAACCTTTGCACGGGAGCCTGCTTTTTTCTGAAGGGGTTCTGCAAGGTATTCAGATGTGAAGATGAGTGGCGGTGGGCCATGGAGAAAAGCACGACGTCCGTCAAAGGGGATATCTCCTGATGCGGAGATAAAGGCCCGGATGCGGTTTGCCTTAAGAATACCACCGGAGCCACGCATCTCCGGGTCTGCATCCCTCAGGGTGGCAGCACCCATGAGACTGGCATCACTTTTGTCCCGCCAGTATTCCAGATGCTGGCGGTCTTCGGGACTGGCAAAGGTATGGGGACCGATGTGGCCGCAGAGGGTCATGGCGGCAATGAGACAGGTTTTCGGCATGGATGACACCATTTTCAGGAGATGAGAATATCGGCAACAATCTGTGCCACATCCTGCCATGCCCGGCTGCGGATTTCATGCAGTTCTTCACTGGAAAGGCCCACCCTGCGGAAGCTGACTTCATCAAGATCATCGCCGGGTATGCGGTCGGGATCCTGCCATGCTAGAATATCTGCTGTATAAAGCACATGGGCCAGATCCGAATCTGCCATCCGGGGTTCATGGTGCCACCGGATTGCCAGGGCTTGATCTGCGGGCACATTCCAGTTGATACAAAAATCATATCCGATTTCTGCATGGTCAAAGCCGAAAAATTCTTTTTCTGCCGCATGCTGGGAAAGGCCTTTGTCTCTTAGTTTTCTGTAATGTGCTTTTGTGTTTTTTATGTGGGAATCAAGTACCAGCATTCCGGCATCGTGGAGGAGGCCTGCGGCAAAGGCACTGTTTTCCAGTACTTTAAAACGGTTTTTGCAGATGTCTCTGGAAACCAGCGCCACAAAAAGGGCATGGGAGAAAACCGTTGCCGCATCCAGATCGTATCCATCAAGATTATTGGAGAAAAGTTTGGATGTACTGACTATGGTAATCATCTGCAAAAGGGTCTGTTCCCCCAGTACAAGACAGGCCTTGTGTGCTGATTCCACTGGGTAACGGAGACCATAATAGGCGGAGTTTGCCAGCTTCAGAAGTCTTGAAGTCATGGCCTGATCCTTTTCAAGGATATCGGCAAGATCCCGTATGTCCCCATAGGGTGAGTCAATGATGGATTTGGCCCGGATGAGGATTTCCGGCATGGGGGGCAGGGCGCCGGTCTGTTTCAGGAGTTTTTCTTTGCTGATGAAAGCAGGCTTTTCAATCTGGGTGATAATCAGGGTGCCACATGCAGGGCAGGGGATTTTGGGAACGGAAACAAGCTTTTCAGCCTGTTCCGGTGAGAGGATATATTTTTTTTTGCATGCAGTGCAATGAATTTCCACGGGAATAATGCCTCCGGTTGCGTGATCTTCTGTTTTTTACATATCTGACGCAGATTTTTTTACCGTCGGAATATATATACCATATCCAATGCATTGAACAGAAGGAAGTGACAGGATCTTTGTCCCTGGGAAGGAGGTCTGTATGCAGATCCGATTCGGTCTCAGGATGGTCCTTTGGGGCTGAAATGGATTTCCCATCGTCCCGGTCCCCGTTCCGGCGCTTGGCTTTTTTCCTTTCCTTCTTCCCTTTGCTCCATGCCGCACAGCCCCTTGAAACGGCGGAGAAGGTGCTTTTTCCATCTGGGGTCTTCAAGGGCCTTTGCCCGCCATGGGGAACCATCCCGGATCTGTTTTTCAAAAAGATCCCATGCTGCTGCATGGTCGAAGTGCTGCCAGCGTTTTCCTGCCTGAAAGAGATAATTGAGGTTGCCCGTTGCCAGCAGGGCCTGCATGCCCTTTGTAAAATCAAAACTGCGCCAGTGGCAGCCAGCATAAAAAATAAAGGCAGAATCTCCCAGTATGGCAAGGGCTTTCTGACCCTTTATAAAGTTAAAGTTTTTCCAGTCATTACCTGCATAGTAGATGCGGCGGCTGTCCTTGAGGGCAAAGAGGGCATCAAGGCCTGCTTTTGGATCAAAGCTTTTCCATGTCCGGCCCGCTTTATATATGGATTCGCTGTCATTGAGTAATATGAGGGCCTCTGCGGCTTTTTTGTGCTTGATTTCAGGCCAGTGCAGTCCTGCCCGGTACAAAAAAAATGCACTGCGTGTGGCCATGAGAAGGTCAAGGGCCTTTTCATGGTCAAGACCGGCCCAGTATCTGCCAGCAAGAAAAAGGGTCTCTGCATCGGGGAATCTTCCCAGTATTTCAAGCCCCTTTTCCGGAGAGAGCTGTCCCTGCATCACGGACTGATGGATGTCAGAAGGATTCATGATATGGCTCCGGAAGTTTCAAGGATAAGGGCTTTTCCAAAGGGGGCCTTAAAGGGTTCTTTTCTGCCCGATGAAATGAGCCAGAGGGTGGGGCTGTAAGGGATAAGGCGGCCCAGATCATGGATATGGCCGTCTGTGATTACCAGCAGCAGCTCCCTGTGCTTTCTCATATAGGTATTGAAGAGCGGTGCAAAGAAGGTGGTGCCGGAATTGCCCGTTTCCAGATGTTTCCAGTCCCCTTTTTTGTAAAAATAAGGTTTTTTCAGATCCTGTTGTTTTTCCATGCCTTCTTTCCGGATGCGGGGAACAAAAACCGATTCATCCACGCAGAGGAGATTTACCCGGAATCTGTCTAAGAGGCTTTCAATGACGGCAAAGGCCCCTGCCATTTCTCCGGGGGTGGTGGTCATGGAAGAGGAAACATCCACGCAGACCGTGAGCAGTTCCTTTTCCCGGAACATGCGGCCGCTGCTGTAGATGCCGTGGGGCAGAAAACGACGGTTGAAACGGCTCTTTGTGTAGAACCATTCGCTGGAGTGGACATTGCGGTCCAGAATACTCCGCAGTCTGCGCTGCCAGGGAAGGGAATGCAGTTTTTCCACACCTTCAATCATGCGGCTCAGGGCTTCGAAAACCCGGTCTGTGGGTGAGAAAGGGTCGTTTCCGGCCAGATCCATGATTTTACGTACCTGGGTCTGAAGCTGTCGTTTTTCCATGGTGCCCAGAAAAAGGTGGGTACCCGTGGGCAGAGCCTCTCCTTTTTTATCCACAAGGCAGATGCCTTCGGGGATGGTGTCAGTATCTGCCGGATCATCGCTGTCCTCAGGTTCCGTAAAATGGACGGACTTATTATCAAGGGCTTTTTTTGCCGGTTTTTTCTTCAGATCCCGGAACATATCTCGCACCGCATCACTGAAAATTCTTAATGATTCCGGTCCCCGTCTGCCGAACCAGTGGTAGAGATTTTCCCATGAGGGATCTTTTTCTCCGGTTTCTTCAAAAAAGGCATCGGGAATACCGGGAAGTTCCGCTGGCAGGTAAAGGCTTTGCTGCTGACCATCCGTGGATGAGAAAAAGTTCTTTGCCCGGCTTCTTAGAAAGGAGTTGATGACCATGTCCTGCGCCAGATTCTGGAGATAGGGTTCATGGTCCTTGAGCTGTCTGTGCTCATGTCCGTGGACAATATGGAGAAGCTCATGGACCAGCAGTGCCTTAAGACTTTCTTTGTTCTGGCGTTCCACAAAATCCGGATGATAGAGAAGCACAGGCCGCATGGAAGCTATGCTTAAGGCCAGTGTGGGCACCGAAGTGCTGGGGGTAAACTGGACGCTCTGGTAGAAATAGGATGTGAATCGGCTCTGCCGCCACAACTCTTCCAGTACGGTCTCCCATACGGGATGCTGTTTTACCTTCATGAGAGAAGCGTCTCCATGGAAAGGCGGATTTTTTCTTTTGTCTCAGGATTTTCCATAATGGCAATGGCTGCAGGAATGGCTGTCAGCAGCCCGCATTCCCTGAGGAGCAGATGGAAAAAGGCCAGTCTGCTGTCGCTGCGGCAGCAGGCTATAAAAGAGAGAACATGGCTGAGTTCTTCCGTGGTTTTACGGGCGTGGTCTGTGGTCTGGGCCAGCAGATCTTCCCTTAGCTTTGAGATGGCACCTGTGATGGCCCAGAGCAGATCTTCGGCGGGAAGTTTTTCCTTTTCCGCAGCATCCAGTTTGTCCGGGGCTCCCGAGAGGATATCCGCCGTAGTAATCTGTCTTGGATGGGTCAGCTGGCGGATGAAATCAAAGGCTGCAAGATCTCCCACAAGGGAGATGATCAGTTTTTCAAGGCTGGCTGTCTTTTTGGTTTTTAAAGCTTCTATGAGGGCTGCTTCGCTGGTCAGGCCATAGGCCGTGGCAAGGGCATGGGATACCTGATGCCAGCCCCTGGGATTGGGATGGATGCGCTGTTCATCCCAGAGTCTTTCCGGGAAAAGGGCGATGTAACGGAGTACGGAAGGATGGACATCCCTGCCCGCAGCCCAGCGCAGCCAGTCAATGGCACGGGGTTTTAAGTGGAAAAGGGCAAGGCGGCCATCCAGGGCTGCATCATCAAAATCCGTGATGGTTGTGCTGTCTTCTTCTCCGAGGTTACCGGCCAGAACAATGGCGGTTTTTTCCGGCAGCAGATGTTCTCCGCAGCGGCCTTCGGTGATGATCTGGAAAAGGGTCTGAATCACCGTAGGGTGGGCACGGTTGGCTTCATCCAGAAACCAGAGGATGCCTTCATGTTCTGTGGGAACGCTTTCCGGCGGAATGAAGCGGGGCCTGAAATAGATCATGCGCTGGTTTTCGTGATCCGGAACGGGGTAGCCGCCAAGATCGATATTTTCCTTGAAGGCAAGGCGGGTATCTATGAAGAGGAAGTTTTTGCGTTCCGCAGCCTGACGGACCACTGAGCTTTTGCCGATACCCGGATGTCCCACGATCTTGATGGCATAATTGAGTCTGCCTGCGGCATCCAGATAGTGGTCCAGTATTTCTTCCAGCTCTGTAATATGAATATCAACGGGTTCTTTCTGCATTCTGTCTCCCTGCTTTTCTTAAAATGCAAAACATAGGCTGCAAAATGAAAAAGGCAAGGATAAAAAGATCCGACGGAGGGAATCTGCGTCGGGTCTTTATGTACGTTTTTATTTTCTCGTGGTTTTGTAAGATCAGGCGTAATTATTCAGCACAATTTTCCTTTGGTAAATCGAATGCCTTTAATCAGGCGCATAGACAACCGGACTATTTGTTCGTGACGCAATCTTATTCGGGAGCTTCTTGCCCTGTGCGGAAGCGGCAAAAACTCCCCGCCACAGGCAGAATAAGCTTTTTGATTACCATGGCAGGCTTAAGCACGCTGCCTTTGTGGCGGCTCAGACAGTTTGCCGCTTCTTATTAGCACTCCGGCACTCAAGCCTGAAAAAGCTTATTGTTTTTTCACAGCAGACTATAGGTTTATGGCTTGAGTGCCGGACAAAGCTCTGATCCGAAACGATTGCAATGTCACTCACAAACAGCCCGATTGTCTTTTGATGGAATCAATATGTTGAAATTAATTCACAATCTTGCATGGAAGAGTGTGGCGAATAGTTACAATCAGGCCAGTGTTTTCCGGATGCGTTCCATGGCCTCAACCACATTGACCTTTGAATTAAAGGCGGAAATGCGGATGAAGCCTTCTCCGCAGCGGCCAAAGCCAGCACCCGGTGTGCAGACAACCCCAGCCTTTAAAAGGCGGTCAAAGAATTCCCAGGAATCGCTTTTACCGTTGATCCATATATAAGGAGAGTTGTCGCCCCCCACACAGTCAAAGCCAAGCTCTTTCATGGCGCTGCGGATAATGGTGGCATTTTCGAGGTATCCGGTGATGAGGGCCTTGACCTGCGCCTGCCCTTCGGGGCTGTACACTGCTGCAGCCGCCTTCTGGATGGGGTAGGCCACGCCGTTGAACTTGGTGCAGTGGCGGCGGTTCCACAGGGCATGGAGAGCATGGGCTTCTCCCTTTTCATCATAGATCATACAATCCTTGGGAACCACGGTAAAGGCACAGCGGGTGCCGGTGAAGCCTGCGGTTTTTGAAAAACTGCGGAACTCCACAGCCACTTCCCTTGCGCCGGGAATTTCATAGATGGAGTGGGGGATTTCCGGGTCTGTGATAAAGGCTTCATAGGCCGCATCAAAGAGAATCAGAGCCTTGTTTTTCCTTGCATAGTCCACCCATTCCTGAAGCTGGGCACGGCTGGCCGTAGCTCCGGTGGGATTGTTGGGGTAGCAGAGGTAGATCAGGTCCACGGCCTGTTCGGGGACAGGGGGAACAAAGCCGTTTTCTGCTGTGCTGTCCAGATAAACGAGACCCTGATACCGGCCATCAAGAAATTCTCCGGTGCGTCCTGCCATGATGTTGGTATCCAGATACACCGGATATACGGGGTCGGGAATGGCTACCCGGATGTCTGTGGCAAAGAGCTCCTGAAAATTGCCTGTGTCACATTTGGCACCATCGCTGACAAAAATCTCATCGGCTTCAATGGCGCATCCCCTGGATTTGAAATCATTTTCTGCAATGGCTTCCCGCAGAAAGGCATAGCCCTGCTCCGGGCCATAGCCCTTGAAGCTTTTATCTTCAGCCATTTCATCCACGGCATTATGCAGGGCTTTGATGCAGGCCTCGGGCAGTCCGTGGGTTACATCCCCTATGCCAAGGCGGATGATGGGGGTGTCTGGATTGTTTTCCTGAAAGGTGCTGACACGCTTTGCAATGTCGGAAAAAAGATAGGAGGCCTTGAGTTTTTTGTAATGGCTGTTCATTCTGATCATGGATAAGTCCTTGGCTGGAGGTCATTGGGCTTTAAAAAGGTTTTCCCTGCGTATGGGGCAGGGTATCTGGCTTTTGGGAAAGGGGATGCGTTTTTTTCCCCATAATAAGTATTATCGTATGGCTAAATCGGTGTCAATCCGACATATATTCTGTTATTGTCTTTTTTTTATGATTTTATTTCTGTTTGATGTGGTGCCATGGAACTTTTTCAAAGACTTGGCAGCGGGATATGACGGTGGTATTTTTTCAATGAGTCGTATTTGCATTATAAATGGATTCCCGATTTTGTATTGACACAGGCACTGGAATAAGGGAGAAGAAAAAGTAATAGTCTAAATAGTGGCTGGCCGAAAGTGGTTTTTTGGCCTTTCCGGGTATTGTGATAATCTGAAATTATGAAAATCCGCATTCCGGTGAGACTATGGGATGCATGTATAAAATGATAATAAAATTTCAGGTATTGGATCGGGAAAAAAGCGGCTTTTGTTCAGACACTACATGTCAGGAGGCAGTCCCTGATCGCCAGTGGGCGGCCTCCCGCCGATATTCGGGTTTCCTGAAGGTGTGCCGTGGCCAGCCCGTCACGGAAGATTTCCTGTAAATATTATGGAAAACCTGATGGAAGAAAGTTTTTGAGAAAAAACAAAACGGAGGAGATGCACAAATGGCGGAAGAAGCAGTCAAGATAGAGAAGAAGTCGGGCAGCTTCTTCATCGATAAGGTGAAGGAGATTCTGCCGGAGGGCGGAAACCTCAATGCCTGCCTGACTTGCGGTCTCTGTGCTTCCGGCTGCCCGGCTACAGGGCTTCGGGATATGGATCCCCGGAAGTTTCTGAGAATGGCCGCGCTGGGCATGGATGAGGAGATCAAAAAGAGCGAGTGGGTATGGATGTGCAGCATGTGTACGCGGTGTATGTATGCCTGCCCCATGAAGATCAATATCCCGCAGCTGGTGTTCAATGCCAGAAAACTGAATCCCAGAGAAGAAAGACCCAAAGGTATTCTTGCTTCCTGTGATATGGCCATGAAGAATCCTACCCTGAGTGCCATGGGCACAACCCAGGAGGATTTTGAGTTTGTGGTGCAGGATATTCTGGATGAAGTGAGGGAAGAGCAGCCCGAATGGGAAGAAAGAGATCTTCAGGCCCCCATAGACAAGCAGGGTGCCTACTTCTTCCTGAACCAGAACTCCCGTGAGCCCATGGTGGAGCCTGAGGAAATGGTTCCCCTCTGGAAGATTCTCAACCTTGTGGGTGCGGACTGGACCTATGGTTCTACTGGCTGGGCCGGTGAGAACTATTGTCTTTTTCTTGCCGATGATCCTTCCTGGGAAAAGCATACAAGGGGGACTTTGGGTAAGGCCGATGAACTGGGGTGCAAGGTTTTCCTCAATACTGAATGAGGGCACATCACCTTCTCTGTCCTGGCAGGACAGAAAAAGTTCAACATTGATACCAACGTAGAAAAAATCGAAAACATCTACAATTACTATGCAGACTGGATCCGTGAAGGCAAGCTTCCCGTAAATTCCGACTGGAACAAGGAGCTTGGGATCAAGTTCACGGTACAGGATCCCTGCAATATTGTACGCAAAGCCTTTGGCGACAGGGCTGCGGACAACCTCCGTTTTGTCATTGAATCCTGTGTGGGCAAAGAAAATCTGATTGATATGTATCCGGGCAAGTCCAACAACTTCTGCTGTGGCGGGGGCGGTGGTTTTCTCCAGAGCGGATTCAAGGAAGAACGCCTGCAGTACGGAAAAATCAAGGACGCTCAGATTCAGGCCACAGGTGCCACCTATTGCGTTGCAGGCTGTCATAACTGCCACGCTCAGATCCATGAGTTGGGTGAGGTTTATGGTGCCCATTATCATGTGGTTCACATCTGGACTATTATCTGTCTTTCCCTTGGTATTCTTGGCCCCAATGAGAGAACCTATCTGGGTCCTGAGCTTCAGGAAGTAAACCTTCCCAAAACTGCGGAAGATGACGAATAAAGTTTTCTGATCTGAATAAGCTACACTAAAAACCCCCATCGCATCTTTGATACGGTGGGGGTTTTGTGTTTACATGAATTATCTCTATCCCGATGAGGGAAGGAGACATGAAAGGGAGTTGCTTTTTTCCGGCAGGTCCGGCTTTATAGTCTGACTGCCAGGGAAAAAACTCCTGTTAAAGTCCGTTGGAGGCCCGGATGATTTCCCATGCTTCTTCTGCGGTACTGACATACTGGAAGAGGGAAAGATCCGAGGGAGAAATGGTTCCCTGCTCAACGAGGTAGTCAAAGTTGATGAGGTTGTGCCAGAATTCCTTACCGAAAAGCAGCACCGGCAGTTTTTCCATTTTTCCGGTCTGGATGAGGGTTAAGGCTTCAAACAACTCATCGAGGGTGCCGAAACCGCCGGGAAAGGCCACCAGAGCTTTGGCCCGCATGAGAAAATGCATTTTTCTTATGGCAAAGTAGTGGAACTGAAAGCATAGCTCCGGTGTGATGTAGGGGTTGGGTGCCTGCTCAAAGGGCAGGACAATATTAAGGCCGATGCTTTTGGCATTGACATCGTGTGCACCGCGGTTGGCAGCCTCCATAATGCCGCCACCGCCGCCGGTGATGACCACATGGCGGTTGGGGCCTGTGTTTTCAGAAACAAGACGGGCAAGCTTTCTTGTTTCATCATAATAGCGGCTCATTTCCACGGCCCGTTCCGTCTGTTTCAGCCGCTGGATACGTTCCTCATCTTCGGGAGCCATGGCGAGATTCCGTCTGGCTTCCTCCATCTGGTAAAGGGCTGTTTCCGGATCCGGAAGGCGGGCACTGCCGAAAATCACGATTGTGGATTCTATGCCCTCTTCGGTGAGGACAATTTCAGGTTTCATCATTTCCAGCTGAAGGCGGACAGGTCGCAGGCTGCTGCGTACCAGAAGATCTTCGTCCAGAAAAGCCAGCCTGTAGGCCGGGGAAAGGGTCTGTTCCGTTTCTTCTATCTGCTGGGCGCGCTTGGCATCCATGTCTGCGGATGGGAAAGCACCTCTGGGATATTGCATTACACTCATATCGATCTCCCTCATTCTGAATCGCCGGATATTTTTGTACCAGCTTAAAGTATTATTATAACTCCGGGTACAGGAAAAAAAAGGTGTTTTTTTAATCCTGCTTTCATTTTTTCTGTCGGAGTTTTGTTTTTACCCTTTTTTCAGCATGCCACCTTCTGTATAATAAAAGAAAGTATATTTAACACAGTAGCCATGTATATTGAAACCCGGTAATAGTCCGTATTCTGTGTCCGGACCTGCTGGTGGGAACGCATCAGATCTCTTATGTTTTCTGGGGAGCAGGAGTTTTTTATGGTTTTGATAACAGCCGTTCTTGCCATGGGCTGCGTCTATTACGGTTATGACAGGGGCTTTGTCATTGGATTCATGCTTGCGCTCTTCCTTGAGGTTTTATCTCTGATTTTTGTTTACAATATTCTTAAACGAAATGAGGAACAGGTACGTATGCAGTTTTCTTCCATTATGGAAAGTCAGAGGACTTCCATAGGAAATCTTGAAACCATTGCTGGAAGAAGGGCCGCAGCTCTGGATTTTATAGCAGGGCAATATCCTGAGTTGTCTGAAATCATTGCTGAAAAAAGTGGGGAAGAGTTTCCGCACAGGGAACCTGAATCTCCTTCTTCTCTTGAGAAAACAGAAGTTTCTGAAGCGTGATATTTTATAAAATAAGCGGAAATCTGTCTTTACAGTATTTTTTTGTTTTCAAAAGTTTTCGGGATTTGAGAAGACAATGGCCGTTTTTTCAGGTGTGGGGTTGTCTTTTATTTGCATAAGGCATTATCTGCAGCCACCTGTTCAGAAAAAAAGGAATTCCATGAATAATTTTTCAGGAGAAGGTTTTCAGATCCTGCTGGTGGAGGACCATGTCATTAACCGTGAGGTTGCCGAAAACATCTTACGTTCCATCGGCTTTGGTGTGGTGTCAGTGGAAAACGGGAAAGAAGCCCTTGACTGGCTGGAGAAGGAAGGTTTGCCGGATCTTGTATTGATGGATGGGCAGATGCCGGAAATGGATGGATTTGAAGCCACCATAAAAATCCGGGAGCGATATGGGAGAAGTCTCCCTGTCATTGCCCTTACCGCCCATGCCCTGAAAGGGGACAGGGAGCGTTTTCTGGCCGCAGGCATGGATGATTATCTGACCAAGCCCCTTAGAAAACAGGCCCTTGGGGCAATGCTGACAAAGTATCTGTATTCCCATAATGGGGAAAAAGGAAGGGGTTTGGCTGTATCCAAAGGGGAAGGCCCTGCCATTGACAGAGAAGCTCTGGTTGCCATTGTAGGGGAAAGTCCCCTTGTCCAGAAGGTTTTGTTGAGAAACTGCATAGAGAATCAACCGCAGGAAATTGAGATAATGGGTCGTCTGGTGGAGAAAAAAGATTATGAAGCCTTGGGTAAAATGGCCCATAAACTCACGGGTGCTTTGAAGTATCTGGCTGCAAACAGGGCTGCCTCCTATGGGGAGCTGCTGCAGCAGGTTCTCTCTGAGGGAGCTGAGGACCGTATTCCGGATATTTATGCATGCCTTCGTATTCATTGCGGTCAGGTATGCAAGGAAGCACGGGCAATGCTGGACGGACTGGTAAATCAGGCAGATACTTTCATGCGGGATGGGAAAGACTGATGGTATCTTACAGGCCTTACGGTTCTTTGAAAAAGGGCTTTTATCGCAGGGGTGCAGGAGGAGTTCTTTTATTTTTTCTGGTTCTTGGTCTGCTGGGAGTTGCCTGTCTGATGTGGCCCTACCGTCATCCCATAATTCTGGGGATTCTTCTGGCCATGGCCTGCCATCCTGTGCAGAACCGGCTGGAAGGATATGCCCGGGGCAACAGAACGCTGGCTGCGGCTCTAAGTACGCTGATGCTGGTACTGCTGGTGGTGGTGCCAGCCTTTCTGATTACAGGGGCTGTGATCAGTCAGGGGATTGCATTTTTTCAGACCCTGCAGTCCTGGATAGCGGGAGGAGGGCCTGCACGCATAGAGCTTTGGCTGCAGGCTGCCCTTGAGGGCGTTAAGGGCGCATGGATGGATAAGATTATGTATTTTTATCCGGATTTTAATATTAATACCATTGATATACAGGGTGGGCTTTTAGCTACAGCAACTTCGGGCCTCCGTTTTCTTGTCCGCCATGGCGGTGGTCTGGCGGGGAATATCGGCATACTTCTATTGCATTTCTTTTTAATGCTTCTGGTTTTTTTTATGGTCATCCGTAACCATGATGCCATTTTATCAAAGCTTTTTCATCTTCTTCCCCTTTCCGGAACGCAGGAAAAAAGAATTTTTGAAAGGTTGAGACTTCTGGTCCGTTCGGTTTTTGTGGGTACCTTTATGACTTCAGCAGCCCAGGGAGCTGCCGGCGGTCTGGCTTTTATGGCTGTGGGTTTTCCGGGGATTTTCTGGGGGGCTGTCATGGCCTTTGCATCTCTGATTCCTATGGTTGGAACGGCACTGATATGGGTACCTGCCGTGATCTGGCTGTGGCTGGCCGGAGAGGGCGGCAAGGCTTTGGGGCTTCTGGTCTGGTGTCTGGTGGTGGTGGGGTCTCTGGATAATTTTCTCCGGCCTTTTTTCATGCGCGGTGGAGCACAGATGAACGGAATCCTTGTTTTCTTTGCTATTCTCGGAGGACTTCAGCTCTTTGGCATGGCCGGTCTTCTTTATGGTCCCCTTATTTTCGGGATGGCTTCAGTTTTTCTGTATCTTTATCAGATTGAGTTTGCCGCCTTCCTTCAATACCAGGATCGTCATTAAGTTTTTTTTGTCATTGGAAAGTCCGGAGGCTTCAGATTTCTTTGTTTCAGGGCATCAGGCTGTGGGGATTTTTAATTTTTAAATGAATACATTCTTTCTGTGGGGCTTATTGGGCACCCGCAGGAAAAAGGGATGGCTGGATGATGGAAAAGGATCAGGGGGCCAAGGACGGCAGATCTTCCCGTGGAAGTCTTTGTATTCGCCTTTTGGGGAAGGGTGGCTCGGAGCATTCTGTGAAAGAGTATATAGACTCTTTTCTGGGGGGCATCAAAAGCGGCGGAAGTGTTTTTTCAGGAGGTGAAGATGGAGGTTGTCCCGGTTTTTCCCTGGAGAACAGAGGGCTTATTTTTCGTGGAATTCCCGGAAAAAGGGAAGAGGGTATTCTGCTTGACTATCTGACCGGATCTTATCAGAAAATTTATTCTGCACCTGATATGATGGAACCTGCCCTGCTGCGTCTTTTTGTCAGCGGTCATTGCCCCCATTGTCCCGGAGCCCTCAGGATGCTTCTGGGATTTTTGGATAACGGGCTTATTTCCCTTGAGGTGGTAAGTGTGGACCATTGCCCGGATATGGCGTCGGATTATCAGGTGATGGCTGTGCCCACCCTCATGCTGGCGGGAAAAGAGGATATCTTCCGCTGGACAGGGCATTTGAATGGAAAAGATATAGAAGATGCCCTTTGTGGCGTGAATCCGCAATTGTTGAGTGAAGAGAGCCTTCTGAATATTCTGGAAAGCGGGGATGCCCAGCGGTTGGTTGCCATGATGCAGGCGGAAAATCTTATTTTACCGAATTTTTATAATCTTCTTATCCATGAGAAATGGACTGTGCGCCTTGGGGCCATGGTGGCATCGGAAAGTATTATTCTGGCATCTCCGGATCTGGGAGAGGAGCTTCTGGAGTGGGTTTGGGAAAAAAGAGAAAGTCTGGATGATGCCGTAATGGGAGACATGGTTTATCTTATGGGTTTTGGTCGTCCTTCTCTATGGAAACCAAGGCTCGCATCCCTTATGTCTTTATCGGGTGTTGATATTCGTGAGGCCATTGAAGATGCCATGGCAGCCCTGGAGGCATCCTGATGAATACCTACACCATTGTGAGGCCGGAACACCTGAATCACCATGGCTACCTTTTTGGTGGTGCCATGCTCCGGTGGGTGGATGAATATGCCTGGCTGGTGGCATCCAGAGATTTTCAGGGGTGCACCCTTGTAACCGTAGCCATGGAGGATCTGCAGTTTAGAAAACGTGCGGTGAGCGGTTCTATCCTGCGTTTTGAGATTCTGCCGGAGCATCTGGGGAATTCCTCTGTAAGATACAAAGTGACTGTCTTTGCCGATGCGCCCGGAGCCAGTGAAGAAGAGGCGATTTTTTCAACCTGCGTTACCTTTGCAGGACTGGATGAAAAGGGTGAGAAGAAGAATCTGCCAAGGGTTAACCGTTTCCGTTCCCAAAGTGACGGGCTGTAATCTTGAAGGGCAGTTTTTCATTTGAGGATAGCCTGGCTGTTGCAAAGGCTGAATAAAGGAGAGCCTATGACATCTGATAAGGGCTGTGTTCTTGAAAGCCTGATTGCTGAGGGTCGGAAGAGAGATGCCATGCATCTGCTTTGTGCAATGGTTGGGGAAGCAGCCCGGCAGCGGGATTTTGTCAGGGCGGAAGCTCTTCGGAAACAAATGCTGCAGCTCGATGACATGGCCATTGCTCTGATTGTTGAGGCAGGAGAGTGTATTGAGCAGGAAAAAAATCAGATCATTGATGGCAGGCACCGTGAAAACTGGAAGGATTTGTACAGCTCTTTTACACCGGGAGAGCGCAGTGCTTTTTTCTTTGCCTGTGATCCCCTTCCCTTTTCTTCAGGTTATTTTCTTTTTCGCCAGGGGGAGAAAAGCAGGAATCTGTTTTTTGTGGATGAAGGGTGTCTGCATCTGATTTTTTTGTCCGGTGAGAGACATGCAAAAATATTAGGTCGAGTGGGGCCGGGTGAGTTTGCCGGAGAGGATACCTTCTTTGGTAACAGTCTCTTTTGTACCGCAAGCCTTGTGGGGCTTAAGGGCGGTGTCTGTAGAAAGCTGTCACTGGAGGCACTGGGTCGTCTTGAAGATGATTTTCCAGGTTTCATTAAAAGAATTCAGGCTTATTGTATTCATGCCGGGACCACGGGCCAGAAACTTTCCGCCAGAGGTGTGAACCGGCGGGCATATGTCCGTATTCCTGATAGCGGCATCATAGTGTTTCAGCTTCTTTGCATGGAGGGGCGTGCTGAAAATGTCCTTTTAAAAGGACTGATGTCCGATATTTCTGCGGGTGGTCTTTCCTTTTATGTTTCAGCATCCAATGACAGGGCCGTGCGCAGCCTTCTGGGCAGAGAGATAGGCATGAAGCTTATCTTGCAGTTGCAGGAGGGAAGACACCCTGTGGTCTGCAAGGGGACAGTGGTGGGGATTCTGCCCTGTCAGAACCTTGAATACTCAGTCCATGTAAAATTCAGGAAGCAGCTCAAGTGCCTTCCTGCTGTCCTTGAAGTCCATTGAATTCAGCCATAGCAAGTCAGCTAAGAGAGGAAAAGCTTTGACAGAAGGGCTATTCAAAGCTCGTTCCAAATACGCTTTTCCTTTTCTGTTTCAGTCAGATCCTTATTTTAACAGGCATTTTTTTGGTGTTATAATTGTTTCACTTGTCTCTGATGCCTGATATATCATCAAAATGAGCGAAGCCAAATACTGTGTATTATCCTTAAACGTTTTCTGTATCTTTTTTGAGTTGGTTTCCTCTCTGGCAGGATTGTTGCAATTACTTTATGCTGTTATCTTATAAGGATCTGGCCACCACAGATATGCCTGAATCTCATCATCTTTCACCTGGCAGCAGTTAATGGCTGCTTGAAAATGTATTCTGATTTTATCTTGTGTTATTTTTTTTTTATGTTACTGATGTTTCATGGTTTTGATAAAACAGCAGATCCATTGTATAGGCGGGTAGGTTAATTCTCTTGGCGTATGCCGGAAAAATCTGGGTGTAAATGGCATGAAGGAAATCCTGAAGGCCAAGGAAATACAGTTAAAATCTCTTCTTGCAGCAGGTCGCAGGGCTGAAGCCATGGATCTGCTTTTTGAGCTGGTGGTTATTTTTGCCAGAATGGGGCAGTTTGAGCGCGCGGAAATGCTGCGTCAGAAAATGATGGCGCTGGACTCCCTTGCCATACAACAGATTGTTGCGGCAGCGGAACGTATTGAGCAGGAAAAAAACAAGGCCATTGACAAAGAGCATATGGCCCTTTGGAAGCCCTGGTACACCCGCCTTGCGCCTGAGGAGCGCAGTGCTTTTTTCTTTGCAACGGAACCACTGCTTTTTTCGGCGGGAGAATCTCTATTCCGTCAGGGAGAAAAAAACAGATCTTTATTTTTTGTGGACAGAGGTTCTCTGCAGCTGATTTCAGTTTCTGACGGGGGGCAGGAAACGCTGATACGGCGTTTGGCGCCGGGAACCTTTGCCGGTGAGGATACATTCTATAAAACCAGTGTCTGTACCACAAGTCTTGTGGCTTTGACAGCAGGAGCTTGTCGTGTATTGAAGAGAAAAAAACTTTTGCCTCTGGCTGAAAAGGTTCCGGGACTTGCACCGAAGCTTCAGGATTTCTGTCTTGAAGGCAGGTCATCCAGTGCTGTTCTTCAGTCCAAAGGGATCAATCGGAGGATGTATAAACGTATCCCGGCTCAGGGAGTCATTGTTTTTCAGGTGATTCCCAAAGAGTCTGGTCAGGGCTCTTCGCCGGGACTTTTTAAGGGAAGAATGTCTGATATTTCAGCAGGCGGTCTCTCCTTTTATGTGAAGACAGGTAACGATAAAAATGTCCGTCAGCTTCTGGATGCCAAGCTGGGTATGAAGTTTGTGCTTTCGGCTTCCGGCAACTTGCAGCCCATGGTATGTAAGGGGGTTGTAACTGGCGTTCTAAGCCACATGGACAATGAGTATTCTGTGCATGTAAAATTTTCAAAACCCCTGGATCCCATGCTTTTTGTCTGATCGCTCTCCCACTTTTCCAGCCTTAAATCAGAGTCATGATGAAAATAAAAAGTATTTATACTTTTTTGGCATAAGAAAAAGGGCGGAAAAAGTTCCCGCCCTTTTATCAGATTTTTCATCTAAACAGGGAGTCTGCTCCCTTGAGTATTCAAGGATTGGCTATTTCTGCCTTATAATTTTCGATGGTCTTGGTGATGGCCTGAAGCCTGGCTGCAACGGCCTGACGCTCGTCCTGTGAACTGGCAAAGGACTGGGCTTTTTTCAGAAGTTTTTCCACTTTATCAAAATCAGGTGTTCCCCGTTTCCGGGATTCCTCGATGGCTTTATCCATATAGAAATTAAAGGCCAAAGGCATCACTTCACTGCGTGTGTATGCTTCCTTTGCCACTTCGGGTCCGGTAACACCGGGCAGTGTGAGTATATGATTTTTTCCTCTTGGAGAGAAAGCACCCTGCCAGATTTCAATGGAATCTTTATTGGTTTTGATAAAATACTGGCTTTTATTAGATATGCTTGAACCGATAATCAGAACAAAGATGGCCGCAATACAGGCCCCTGCTGTCAGCATATTTTTAACTATGGCTTCGGATCGTGCCTTTTTTTCGGCCAGCAGCCGGGCTTTTTCTTCCTCGGCCTGTATTCTGGCTTCTTCCTCGGCCCTTATGCGGGCTGCTTCTTCGGCCTGTTTTCTTGCTTCTTCCGCTTTTATCGCCCTTATTCTTGCTTCCTCTTCGGCCTTTATTCTGGCCTCTTCCTCTGCTTTTTTCCTTGCTTCTTCTTCGGCCTTTATTCTGGCCTCTTCTTCTGCTTTTTTCCTTGCTTCYTCTTCGGCCTTTATTCTGGCCTCTTCYTCTGCTTTTTTCCTTGCTTCTTCTTCGGCCTTTATTCTGGCCTCTTCTTCTGCTTTTTTCCTTGCTTCTTCTTCGGCCTTTATTATAGCCTCTTCCTCTGCTTTTTTCCTTGCTTCCTCTTTGGCCTTTATTCTTTCTTCTTCCTGAGCTTTGAAACGGGCTTCCTGTTCGGCTTTCTTTTCAGGAGAGAGGATAAAGTCCTGTGGAGAGAAGGGTTTTAAAAGAAGCGCTGCAATACGTTTGGCTTCTTCGGGATCGGATGTATTGCAAAAGGGAGGAGCAGAGGGAGTGGTTTGTGTTGTAAGCACAGGCTGGAAAGGTGTTGCTGGTTTCCAGTCATCAAATTTTCTGAAAAGGACAGGATCCATTTTAGTTGTTGCAGCGGTTTTGGCTGTGCTGGTTTTTGCTGTTGTTTTGGCTTTGGTTGCCGCAGTGTTTTTTTTAGCAGTACTGGTCTTTTTAGCAGTACTGTTTTTTTTCTTTGCACTGTCTTCGCTTGCCGGGCTTGTCGTGGTTTTTTTCTTTACTGGTTTTTTTGCCATGATAACCCCTTTGTGTCATCGGTCTTTTTCGGACCGTTATGGATTTCCATATTATTCACACCGCAATTTAAATTGCTTCCTTATAGGATTAAAGCTTTTTTGTAAACAGGCTTGATGGAATCTTTTAAAATATATCCTTATGGAGCAGGGCTGTTTTGGGTTTTCTTAAAGGGTTTGAGTTTCTCTTATGGATTCCGGAGGAATAATCTCTAAAAAAAGACTTGACTGGAATGGAAAAATGATAGATTAAATTATAGTTCGTGTGTCTCCCCCATATCCTGGGGTCCGGTACTTTTTTCCGGACTTCAAGGTCCTTTGGTTTATTCTATGGTTTTTCTGGTTAGTGGCGTTTTTACACCTGTTTTTCAGGATGAGCCTGTAGCTTTTGTGGCCATTATGGATGGTAGAAAAAAACACCTTAGGTGCAGGCCTTTTGCAGGCCCTGCATGATCGGGCCCCGGTGGTTTCTGTAACAGATCCGGGCCTGTAACGCTTTCTGAATCTGGAGGTGTATTATGTTAAATGTAAATCTTGAGTATAAAAAAGTTCTTATGGATGGGCTGAATGCCATGCGTCATACAGAATCAATCCGCCATTATCAGGAGCGGGGTTGGACGCTTTTTGGTGTAACACCCAATACCAAAGATATGAAAATGGAGTATCGCTTTAAGAAACCCAAATGATACAGTCTCCGGGGGGAGCGCATATTTTATTGAAGAAACCGGCTTCTTGGCCGGTTTCTTGCGTTTGGGCCTGTATGTATTGCCGATGCCCCATGCATCTGTCTGACAGGTATGAAGTTTAAAAAACAGCCTTGAAGAATGACATTTTAGTTAGCAAAAGAGAATTCCAGGTTATCAGGCTGATAGAATTCTGCATTGTCAGAGCAGGGGCAGGTGGCCGGAGAGGATGTCAGCCGGATCGGGTCCGTGGGACTCTGCTGGCACGCTGTCACAAGCTTGGCTCTACTGCTTTTCAGGGCTTCAGCCACCACAGAGCCTGCTTTTTCCGGGGTATTATTTTTTTCACTGATATGGGCAATGACAACGCAGGATAGGGCCGGGTGTATAATTTCTCCGAGAAGATCCCTGGCGTTGGCATTGGAAAGATGACCTGTCCGGCCTTTAACCCTTTGTTTCAGGCTCCATGGATAGGGGCCTTTTTCAAGCATGGCAGGGCAGTGATTGGCTTCCAGAACAAGCGCATGGCAGCCCTTCAGATGATTTTTAACAAGGCTGGTGGCAATACCAAGATCCGTGGCAATACCAATTTTAACGCCACCGGAGCTGACGGTGAAACCTGTCGGGTCTGCGGCATCGTGGGAGATGGAAAAGGGGTGGATGAGAAGATCGCCTACGGCAAAAGGGACGCCACAGGTAATGTCTTTTCGGCGGTGTAGAATCCCTGTTTTGTTTTTTGCTGCATCCAGGGTTCCGGAAGTGCCATAAACTGGGATCTGAAACTTACGGGACAGTACACCTGCCCCCGTTACATGGTCACTGTGTTCATGGGAAAGGACAATACCGGATAATTTTTCAGGTGAAAGGCCTGTTATGTCCATGCGGCGCAGGAGTTCCTTACATGAAAACCCAGCATCCACGAGAATGGCGGTTTCTTCGCTTTCAATGCAGATACAGTTGCCCCGGCTGCCACTGGCCAGCACGGTAAGGGAAAGGAAGGGGGAAGAGGGTATGGTGAAGCCATCTTTCATGGTTTTTCTCCTGAGCCTGTATGGCCGAAGCCTCCGTTTCCCCTGCCTGTATCTTCAAGGCTTCCGGTTTCCTCCCATGAAATCCGGTATACCGGGGCAATCACCATCTGGGCTATGCGCTCACCCCTGTTTATCTCAACGCTTTTTTTACCAAGATTAATAAGGCCAACTTTGATTTCCCCCCTGTAATCAGCATCAATGGTTCCGGGTGCGTTAACAATGGTGATGCCGTGCCGGATGGCAAGTCCGCTTCTTGGCCTGATCTGGGCCTCAAATCCTTCGGGCAGTGCCATTGCAAAACCTGTTCTGACAAGGGTAATCTCTCCGGGATCCAGGGTGCAGGCTTCCGCGGCAGGGATGTCCATTCCTGCCGCAAGCTCTGTCATGTAGGCAGGTAAAGGCAGTCCTTCTCCATTTGGCATACGGAGCAGGGGGATCTTCATTGTTTCTTTTCTCCTGCCGTTTCTTTTTTCTCACTGATGCCGAATTTTTCTCCCAGAGCTGCAGTGTTGTCCGAAGGGCCGAGTACGGAAACAAGAAAGTTATTTTCTGAAAATGCGCCGCATGCCAGGGAAAGAATATTTTCCCGGCTGACTTCATCTACCTTGGCAAGGGTCTCTTCCACAGGGACATATCGGCCGAAGTTGATTTCATTCTGGGCCAGTTTTACCATGAGGTTTTCCGTGTTTTCCATGGAAAGCAGGATATTTCCCTTGGTATAGGCCCGTGCACCTTCCAGTTCTTCCAGGGTTACGGGTTCAGCACAGAGTCCTTTAAGTTCTTTGTGAATCAGCTCCGCAGAAGTTTCCACCGTGCTTGGAGCAACTCCGGCGTAAATACCCATCATGCCCGTATCCATATGACCTGCGGAAAAAGCATAGACCGAATAGGCCAGCCCCCGTTTTTCCCTGATTTCCTGGAAAAGGCGGGAACTCATGTTGCCCCCGAGGATAGTTGTCAGCAGAGAGGCTGCAAAGCGGTCCTCGTGGGTGATGGAAAGACCGGGAGCCCCGAGGCAGAGGTGCACCTGCTCAATGGGGCGTACAGTGGTCCGGACACCCTTTTGCATTACCGGAGTATGGCGCATGGGCCTTCCGGGGCTAGGAGGAAGCTGTTCAAAGGCCGGAGCCAGAAGATCCAGTACCTGGTTATGTTCCAGATTGCCCGCAAGGGAGATGATCACCCTGGAAGGGCAGTAGTGCTTGCGGAAAAAAAGGGACAGGTTTTCCGATGAAAGGCTGAGGATATTTTTAGGCGTTCCCAGAATGGAGCGGCCAAGGGGATGTTCTCCCCAAGCGTGTTTTTCCAGAAGATGGTGGGCAAATTCTTCGGGACAGTCTTCGAGCATGCCTATTTCCTGAATAATCACCGGTCGTTCGTTTTCAATTTCTTCGGGATCCAGGCAGGAGTTCAGAAACATGTCCGAGAGAATGTCCACCATGGTGGGCAGGTGGGTATCCATGACACGGGCATGGTAGCAGGTGGTTTCCATAGTGGTAAAGGCATTGGACTGCCCGCCGATGGCATCAAAGGCCTTGGCCAGCTCATAGGCGGAGCGTCTCTTTGTACCTTTAAACATCATGTGTTCCAGAAAGTGGGAATAGCCCGCTTCCTCTTCGGATTCATCCCTGGCACCAACATCTACCCAGATGCCCATGGCGACGGATCGCACATGGGGCACCTGGTGGGTCAGAATCCGGACACCGTTGGCCAATGTAGTTTTTCGGGTCATCGGGTCCATATATATGTCTTGTTATCTCCGAGGGGGTCTGTTGCTGCTGGAATCATCCCTGCGGGGGCGATCGTTGCTTCCGTTTCCGGAATCAGCCGGAGCATCTGCAGGGGGGTCCAGAAGGGCCTTGTGGCTGAGACGGATCTTTCCGTCTCTGGATATTTCTAGAACCTTAACCTTAAGTTCTTCTCCTTCATTGACCACATCCGTGACTTTTTTGACGCGGTGGTGGGCCAGCTCAGAGATGTGTACCAGGCCGTCGGTTCCGGGCTTCAGCTGTACAAAGGCTCCGAAATCAGTTGTGCGGACAACTTTGCCTGTATATATTTCGCCAACTTCAGGTTCCAGGCAGATTTCAAGAACCAGTTTTTTGGCAGCTTCGGCATCTTCCAGATTGGCTGCGGAAATCTTAACGGTTCCTGAGTCATCCACATTCAGGTCACAATTGGTATCCGCCTGAATGGCCCGGATCATTTTGCCGCCGGGACCAATGAGATCCCGGATTTTATCGGGGTTGATCTTGATGGTAAAGACCTTGGGAGCATAGGGAGATAAAGCATCACGGGTCTGCGGAATGGCAGCCAGCATTTCATGGAGAATATGCAGCCGTCCCTCCTTGGCCTGTGCCAGGGCTTTTTCCATAATATCTCTGGAAAGCTCCGTGATTTTGATATCCATCTGGATGGAGGTGATACCGGCTTCGCCTCCGGCCACCTTGAAGTCCATGTCTCCGGTGTGGTCTTCGTCTCCGAGAATATCAGAGAGGACCACTACCTGATCGCCTTCCTTTACAAGTCCCATGGCGATGCCGGAAACGGGGGCTTTGATGGGAACACCGCCGTCCATTAGGGCCAGAGTTCCGGCACATACTGTGCCCATGGAAGATGAGCCATTGGATTCGGTGACTTCGGATACCAGCCGGATGGTGTACTCAAAGTCTTCGGTATTGGGAAGAATGGGTTCAATGGCACGGGTGGCAAGGGCGCCATGGCCAAATTCCCTTCTGCTGGGAGAGCCCACACGCTTGACTTCGCCCACGCAGTAGGGGGGGAAGTTGTAATGCAGCATAAAGGGCTTTGTTTCGTCGCCGGAAAGGGTTTCGATACGCTGTTCGTCCCTGCTGGATCCCAGGGTAAGAACACCCAGCACCTGGGTCTCTCCACGGGTGAAGAGGGCGGAACCATGGGGGCGGGGCAGGGTGCCGACCTCACAGCTGATGGGGCGTACTTTATCAAAGGCCCGGCCATCAACGCGGGTGCCTTCTTCGAGGACAATTTTTCGGCTTACCTTTTTCATGAGGCTGCCAAAGAGGGACATCACCTCATTTTTACGTTCTGTTCCTTCTTCTCCAAGACTTTCCAGAAGCTGTTTTTTGACAGCGCTGGCATTGGCCTTGCGAACCATTTTATCATCGACCTTCAGGGCAGTTGCCAGAGGAGCTGCCGCCAGTTCGTATACCTTTGCAGCCAGAGCTTCATCCACTGTGGGGGGAGTGAAACTGCGCTTGGTTTTGCCAGCGGCTTCCCGCAGCTGTTCCTGAATCCGGATAAGGGGCTGCATGGCTTCGTGCCCGGAAAAAATGGCGTCCAGTACATCAGCTTCGCTGACAAAATCCGTACCACCTTCCACCATTACAACACCGGTTTTGGAACCCGCCAGTATAATGTTCATGTCGCAGCCGGGGGTTTTAAGGTCCGAGAGGGTGGGGTTGAAGACAAATCTGTTATTGATTCTTGCCACACGGATGCCGGCAATGGGGCCTTCAAAGGGGATGTCGGAAATGGTCAGTGCCGCAGAGGTGCCGATGATGGCAAGGATATCCGGATCATTTTCCTTGTCCATGGAAAGGACAGTGGCAATGATCTGGATTTCACTTCTGTATCCTTTGGGGAAAAGGGGACGGATGGGCCGGTCTATCAGGCGGCAGGTGAGAATTTCCTTTTCACTGGGCCTGCCCATTTCCCTGCGGAAATAGTTGCCAGGAATGCGGCCTGCCGCATAGATTTTTTCCTGATATTCAACGGTGAGGGGAAGAAAGTCGATGTCCCGTTCGTCATTGGAAGAAACTGCAGTTACCATAACAACGGTTTCGCCGCACTGAACAATGGCAGTGCCACAAGCCTGTTTGGCAATTTTTCCGGTGCTGATGGATATGGTTTTTCCGTCGATGTCTGCTGAAAAGGTGGATTGCATATAAAAACTCCTTTGGTACGAAGGCCCGTGTGCCTGCTATACGCTGGAACGGACTTACGCAGAAACATCCTGACGACTCTGATTGTCAAATTTTTTAGAGTCGTGAAGGTGTTTTTGCGGAAGTCCCTCGTATGGGCATGGGCGTTGGAATGGGGCAGGGCCTTTTCCAGATTTAAGGAAACAGGCCCTGTGGATAAAACCGGGGGAAAAGGAAAAACCCTTTTCCCCCTTGAAATCAGCGCCGCAGTCCGAGGGCTGCGATGATGTCTCTGTAACGCTGCATTTCCTTCTTTTTTAGGTAGTTCAGCAGGCGTCTGCGCTGGCCTACAAGAATCAGAAGCCCCCTGCGGGAGGCATGGTCTTTTTTATGAATCTTCAGATGCTCGGTCAGGTAGGAAATGCGGTGGGTCTGCAGGGCAATCTGGACTTCCGGAGATCCGGTGTCGGATTCATGGGTTTTGAATTTTTCAATAATTTCTTTTTTCTGCTCATTGGTAAATACCACGGTTTTTCTCCTTGTTTGGAATAATCATGTCTTTATCCTTATGCGTTTTCGATCCGATATTCCATTCAGACCGTAAGCACCAGTGCTTAAACAGTATGCATGAGGATATTCTAATAAAGGACAGCAGACGCCATGAGACGGTATGTCTGTCCGTGCTTGCTTTTTTTAAGTCTGCCCCTCTGCGGCAATGCGGGGCAACAGTACGGCATCATAAGAAAAAAGGCCCTGTCTGTTTTCATCTCTTCGAATAACAGCGGCAAGCCTGCCATCTTCCGTCAGCACCCTTATGGGACCCGGAACAGGGGAGTTGATCTCCTCTGTGTCAAGCACTTTGCCATGAAAGATCTTTTCCGTCAAAGTATTATTCACACGGATTTCAGGTAGAAAGCCAAGGGCCTGGGCCATTGGAATCAGGGAGGACATGGGCTGCGAGGCCTGCAGGCTGTTCAGGGTATCATCAAGGGATGCTGCCTGTCTGAGATTAAAACCGCAGGTTTCCGTTCTTTTCAGGGAAACAAGGTGGCCTGTGCTGCCCAGTGCTTCGGCCACATCAAGGGCCAGGGTACGGATATAGGTGCCCGAGGAGCAGTGTACGCTGAACCGGATATCCGGCAGCTGGATGCTTTCAGGCTGTATGCTGTGAATGACAACCTGCCTTGGAGGCTTCTGCACGGCTTTACCCTGACGGGCAAGGCGGTACAGGGGAACCCCATTGTGCTTTAAAGCAGAATATATGGGGGGGCTTTGCTGTATGGGGCCTGTAAATTTTTCAAATACCTTCAGAAGTTTTTTTTCGTCCACATCCGGTATGGGCAGGGTGGCTGTGACACGACCTTCCGGATCCTGGGTTTCCGTTGCCGTGCCGAGGCGCAGGGTGGCTTCATAGGATTTGTCTCCACCCAGAAAGTAACGGGAAATCCGGGTGGCTTTGCCAAGACAGACCACGAGAAGGCCTGTGGCAAAGGGATCAAGGGTACCGGCATGGCCCACTTTTTTTATACCGGAATATTTTTTTACCCGTGCCACCACCGCTGCCGAGCTGAGGCCGGGAGGTTTGTCAATGAGGAGGATGCTGTCTTTGTGCATAAAAATGTATTCTTATATCCCCTGAGATTGTATTTGATTTTCCAGCATATCCAGAATGGCGTCCGGGGACAGGGCTGTGGAAAAACCTGCCGCTGCCCTGTGGCCGCCACCACCATGGGCCACGGCTATGGCAGAGGCGTCGATGTCCTTGTCAGCCCTCATGCTGACCTTCCAGGGAAGATCTGCATCTTCTTCTTTTTCCCGTACCAAAACAGCCATTTTTACACCACGGATGTAGCGGGCATAGTTGACAAGGCCGCTGGCCTCTTCTTCGCTGGCTCCGGTTTCCTCAAACATGGATCGTGTGAGGGTCATGGTGGCGAGTTTTCCGTCGGCGCAGAGGCGGATGGAAGCCAGTGCTTTTTGAAGAAGACTGATATAGGAAAAAGAATAGCTGCCGAGAATATTTGTGGCAACGGTTTCAGGATGAACACCGCAGGCGGTCATTTCTGCTGCAATGTTAAGGGCTTCGGTATTGGTGTTTCCAAAGCGGAATCCGCCAGTGTCCGTAAATATGCCCGTATAAATTCCCCAGGCGGCATCAAGGGGTATATCCCAGTGCATTTCCTTTAAAAGACGCCATATCATCACGGTGGTGGAGGCGGCATCCGTATCAATGAGATTGTGTGTGCCAAAGCCTGTATTGCTGGGGTGATGGTCTATATTGAGGATGGCAGGGATTTTTTTCAGCTTCGCTGCCTTTTTTCCCATACGTTCCGCATCACCGGAATCCAGGACGATAAGGGTATCAAAGCTGTCAATATCTCCTGTGTCCTGCACAATGAGATCAGCCCCCGGAAGAAAGGCAAAGGATGCGGGAACCGGATCTTCATTGTACATTACGATGTTTTTTCCTTTTGCATGAAGACTGAGTCCCAGCCCCAGAAGGGAGCCGATGGCATCCCCGTCGGGCTGGACATGGGATACCAGCAGGATGCGGCTGCTTTTTTCAAGAAGGGTCTGGATCATGGGAGTCTTCATTACTGCTGTTTTCATTATGGCCGTCCCCTTTCTGATCTTCCGTGAGAACTTCTTTGAGCATTTTTTCCATGCGGGCACCATAATCAAAGGAATCGTCATGGCGGAAACGCAGATCCGGCATATGGCGGAGGCCGAGATCCTTTGCGGCATTGCGTTTGAGAAAGCCCTTGGCGCTTTCAAAGCCCTTCAGGGCATCGGCCTGGGCATCCGCGCCGATGGATGTGGTGAAGAAGATGGTGGCAATGCGCATATCCCGGCTGAGTTCAACACCGGTAACTGTGACAAGATGCAGGCGCGGATCCTGTATGTTCCGGGTGAGGTGAGTTGAGATGACCTCTTGGATTCGGCCTCGGATCCGGTCGGATCTGGGAGAGCCTTTCATGGTAAAACTCCTTTGGCCATGGGCTGATCTCTGATCAGGCCCTGTCTATTAAATAAAGCCGCCCGATGGTGAATGCGCTCACCGGGCGGCTTCGGGGTTTTTTGGCTCTGGGCTGCGGTATGTCTTCGCAGTCCTTATTCTTTCATGGTGGGTTTGATTTCAATGATCTCATAGGATTCAATGATATCACCCGTCTTGAGGTCGTTATAATTTTCTATGCCGATACCGCACTCATAGCCTTTTGCCACCTCTTTGGCATCATCTTTGAAGCGCTTGAGGGAGGACATTTTGCCGTCGTACATGATGACACCGTCTCTGAGCAGGCGGACTTTCTGGTTTCTGAAGACACTGCCGTCGGTGATGAAAGATCCGGCAATGGTGCCGATTTTGGGGATAAAGAAGGTCTGGCGGACTTCCGCGCGGCCCAGAACTTTTTCCTCAAAGGTGGAAGCCATCATGCCCACCATGGCATCCTGAATATCTTTCAGGGCATTGTAGATGATGTCATAGAAACGCATATCCACGTTTTCTTCCTTGGCCATTTCATGGACCTTGGCTCCGGGACGGACATTGAATCCAAGGATGATGGCGTTGGAAACCGCAGCGAGGGAGATATCGGATTCCGTTACAGTCCCTGTTGCTGAATGAATGATGTGAATCTTGACTTCCTGGGTGGACATTTTTTCAAGGGAATCCCGGATGGCTTCAATGGAACCCTGAACGTCCGCCTTCAGAATAAGATTAAGCTCCTTGACTTCACCCTCTTCCATCTGTTCGAAGAGTTTTTCAAGGCTCATACGGCTGGTTTTTGCCAGTTCCTTGGCCCTCTGCTTCTGGGATCTGTGAGTGGACACCTGTCTGGCATCCTTTTCATCCTTTAATGCAAAGAGTTCATCACCGGCACCGGGTACACCGGAAAGCCCTAGAATTTCCACGGGAATGGATGGGCCTGCTTCGCTTATGGGTGCGCCCTGGTCATTGATCATGGCCCTGATTTTACCGTGGTGAATACCGCAGACCACCGCATCTCCGGTCCTTAGGGTGCCTTCCTGGATCAGTACTGTGGCCACGGGGCCTCTTCCTGTGTCCAGCTTGGCTTCCACCACATGGCCCAGAGCTTTTTTATCCGGGTTGGCTTTGAGATCAAGGACTTCTGTCTGGAGCAGAACCATTTCCAGCAAGGTGTCAATGCCTATGTTTTCCTTGGCTGATACATGGGTGAAGATGGTATCTCCGCCCCAGTCTTCTGCAACAACACCCTTGTCAGAAAGTTCTCTTTTTACCCTGTCCGGATCGGCTCCGGGCTTATCTATCTTGTTGACTGCGACAATAATGGGCACTTCTGCGGCTTTGGCATGGTTTATAGCTTCCACGGTCTGGGGCATGACACCGTCGTCTGCGGCCACCACAAGGATAACAATGTCAGTTACTTTGGCTCCCCTGGAACGCATGGCCGTAAAAGCTTCATGGCCCGGAGTGTCGAGGAAGGTGATACGTCCGCCATCCATTTCCACGGAATAGGCACCGATGTGCTGGGTAATGCCTCCGGCTTCCCCTGTTGCAACACGGGTTTTACGGATGGTGTCCAGCAGAGAGGTTTTTCCGTGGTCAACATGGCCCATGACTGTTACCACAGGTGCCCGTGTGATCATTTCCTCCGGCCTGTCCTCGTGGCCCTGAAGAATGTTTTCTTCTTCAAAGGAGGCCCTTTCGACCTCAAATCCGAATTCTCCGGCAACAATAGTAGCAGTGTCATAATCTATGGTCTGGTTGACCGTGGCCATGACATCCATCATCATCAGCTTTTGAATCATGAGGCTGGCTTTGATGCCCATGCGCTTGGCCAGTTCCGCCAGAATAATAGTATCATCCACCTTGATGCGGCGTTTGATGGCCTTGGGTACTGTGATCTGGGTTTTTTGATGCTGTTCCTGCTTTTTACCCTTTTTGCCCTTTTTACCCCGGTTATAGAGGGCATCTCCCTCCACAACAGATTTTTTGCGGCCTTTTTTCCTGCTTTTGCGTTCCGTATCGTCATTGCGGGATTCCACAAGGTCTTTGGAAAGGCTGTCTTTGCCTTTTTTCTTGCGGCTGCCGCTGGAAGGTGCTGTCTCCTGGGCAGGAGTTTCGTTTGCAATAAGAAGTTCCAGGGGGTCAGGTTCCGCAGGTTTTTCCACAGGAGCAGGACGGGCTGCAGGCTTGGACGGGTTCCGGTCCGATTTCATCTGGGCAAGAACTGCAGGATCAATGCGTTTGATGATTTTTGCAGCTGTATTCTTTTTCTTTTTACGTGCTACCTGGGCAGCATCTTCTTTTTCCGCTGTACGCTCTTCTGCTTTTGCTCCCTCGGTTGTTCTTGGGGAGCTTTCTGTTTTTTTGGAGGTTTCTATCTGTGAAATTGCGGTATCCTCCGTTTCAGGAAGTGCATCTTTTACCGGAATATCAGATGCTTCAGCAGCTTCTTCGGAAACATCATGCAGAGAGGGGGCAGGGGATTCCTGCTTTGGTGCTGTTTCTTCTGGGGTTTCAGCTTTTTCTTCTTCTGCAGCTTCAGGCTGGGGTGCTTCAGGGCGGAAAAGAACCTTTGCAGATGTTGCAGGCTTGTTTTTTTTCGCTGGTTTTGCCGCAGGCTTTGCAGATTCTTCTGTTTTTGTTTGAGAAGCTGCAGGAGTTTTTTCCGTAGTCTGGGCTGCGGTCTCTGCTGTTTCTGGCTGTGTAGCCTCATTTTCTGCCTGCTCGGCAGTAGAATCCGGTGTTTCTGTATTGCCAGCGGAAGAAAGGGATTCCGGTTGCTGCGTAGCCGCAGAACCGGAACGACCGGAACGACGCTTGCGACGACGTACCACAGAGGGCTGAACCCGTTGATTTTCTTCTTCTTCCTTGTCTTTTCCCATCACAAAGCGCTTGATGGTTTCAATTTCACCATCTTCCAGGGCGCTCATGTGGCTGCGTACCTCGACGGCATCCATCTTGCCAATTTTATCGAGGAGCGCTTTGTTGGTCATGTTCAGCTCCTTGGCCAGCTCATAGACTCGCATACGTCCCATCCATTTCCCCCTTCATCACCGGTAGCAGAGGCTCTTACCTCTGAAGCTTCCGAATCACCGCGGTTTTCCCGGTCCGGAATTACTCGTTTTCCGATTCCGGTGTCGCCGCTTCATCTGCGGGGACCTGCCGGTTTTCATCTATTAAGGTTGTTTCTGAATCGTCTTCATTGTCACTGTTTGCTTCTTCTGTTTCTTCTGCTTCTTCTACTTGTGTATCCGTCTTGCCTTGCTGGGCATTTTTATTTTTTTCACTGGCAAGGACCTGAAGGGCAGACTGAATCATGTTCAGTGCCGTATCTTCATCCACACCTTCCACCTGCAGCAGGTCTTCCACCACAGCATCCGCAACATCCTGCAGGGTAGTGAAGCCTTCGGAGTAAAGGGCCTCCGCCAGAGTCATGCCGATACCGGGAATGCCCATGAGGGCGGCATACCCTTCTTTTATGGCCTGACTGTAGGATGCCTCACTTTTAACATCCAGGTGCCAGCCCGTAAGCCGGGATGCCAGTCGGACATTCTGACCCTTTTTGCCGATGGCAATGGAAAGAAATTCATCGGGCACAATTACTTCCATAGCCCTGTTGTCTTCGTCAATGATCACCCGGAGAATTTCTGCAGGTGCAAGGGCATTGCAGACAAAGCGGGCAGAATCGGGATTCCATGGAATGATGTCAATTTTCTCACCCCTGAGCTCCTGTACCACGGCCTGAACTCTGGAGCCTTTCATGCCCACACAGGCACCCACGGGATCCACGCCGGAATCCTGGGAAGATACGGCTATTTTTGCACGCACACCGGGTTCTCTGGATGCGGTTTCAATATTTACAACACCTTCTGCCACTTCCGGAACTTCACTGCGGAAAAGTGCAATGAGAAACTGCGGATGGGTACGGGAAAGGATAATCTGAGGACCCCGGCTGTCCTGAAGTACCTTCATAATGCTGGCACGGATACGGTCGCCCCTGCGGTAGGTCTCCCTAGGTATCTGTTCTCTGGCAGGGAGCAGGGCCTCGGTCTGGCCCAGGTTGACCACAATATCTCCCCTGTCTACCCGCTGAACAATGCCATTGATGATTTCACCTTTTCTGTCAATGAAGCCGTCGTATACGGCATTGCGTTCCGCGTCCTTGACTTTCTGGATAATCACCTGTTTGGCAGACTGGGCTGCTATGCGTCCGAAGCTTGTGGTATCCAGCTTTGAACCCAGAGAATCACCGATTTCACAATCCGGATCCAGCTTGCGGCCATCTTTCAGGCAGAGCTGGAAGTCCGGGTTGGTTACTTCCTCAACGACTTCCCTGAACTGGAATACTTCGATTTCCCCGGCATCCGGATTGTACTGTGCTTCCACATCAATGTGGGAACCCAGTTTTTTTTTAGCTGCAGATTCCAGGGCTTCTTCCAGGGTTTGGATAAGGCTTTCCATGGGAATGCCCTTGTCCCGGCTGACCTGTTCTATTACCCTTTTTATATCGCTGAACAGCATGATTTGGTCTCCGTTAATCCCGGCAGAGCCGTGCCGAGTGAATTTCCATGTAGGGAATGGCAACGGTCTTTTCGGCAAGCTTGATGTTCACCTGATCCTCGGTGATGCCTAGAAGTTCCCCCCGGAAGTTGCGTTGCCCGTCTATGTTTGTATGGGTGCGCAGCTTTATGGTTTCTCCGGCAAAGCGTTCAAAATCCCGGGGCTGGACCAGGGGACGGTTGATACCCGGAGAAGATACCTCCAGGGAGTATTGTCCGGGTATGTTGATGTGTATGTCCAGCAGGTAGCCGAATTCCTTGGCAAAACGGGCGCAGTCATCAAGGGTGATCCCCCCTGATTTGTCGAGGAGAAGGCGTAGAATGCGGTGACCGTCTTCCGTAACCAGGTCTGCCAGAACAAGTTCCAGTCCCTGGGATTCCAGAAGGGGCTGGGCAAGATCATGAATTCGATGGATCAGAGTTTTATTTTCCGTGTGCAACCGGGTGCCTCCAAAGCAAAAGGAAGACCGGAATTCCATAAAGAAAAAACGGGCAGCGGCCCGTTTTCCGTGGCGATTCCGGTACTGTTGGCATGAAAAGAAGTGCTTGTGTCCTGTCTTTTGAAAAAGATCAGGGGCAAGGCACAATGCATACCAATTGAAGTAAATATTATTTTTTTATGGGATTGTCAAGTCCGCTTTTCCGCCAATGGTGCCTTTGGGAGAGCCCTTCTGCCCGTTTCAGGGGCAGAAAGGGCTGGTGGTCAGCCCGGCAGGGTGGCCTGAAAATGTGAAAGGAGATTCTGGGTTATTTTTTCCTGAACTTTGTTGACTTTTTTATCTGCAAGGGTTTCCGTAAAGGATTGGTAGACCATGCGCAGAGTCAGGCTTTTTTTGCCAGCAGGTATTCTGTCGCCCTGATAAAGGTCGTGGATGCTGGCGGATTCGAGGATTTCCGGCTGGTTTTTCCGGCAGAGTTTTAACACTTCTGCCGCCGGTGTTTCTTTTTCAAGAATCAGGGTCACATCCCTTGTGGTGGCAGGATACCTTGGAATCTCCTTTGAGAGGAAGAGATTTTTTTGTTTTTCCATCAGAAGGACGAGGTCCAGCTCTGCCATGAAAACGGGCTGCTTGATACCAAAAAAACGCCGTGTTTCAGGGTGTACCTCATATATATGGCCCGCTATGCTGTCTTCGTACCGTATGCAGGCACAGGCACCCTTTCGTACCCATGGAAAGCTGTCCTGGCTATCCGGAGCTGCGTAGTCAGCTTCGGAAATATTCATGGCCTCCAGCAGGCCTTCCACGGCTCCTTTGATGTCAAAAAAATCACATTCGGGAGAATGTTCATACCAGCCACCGGGGTGACGTTTGCCAGTCCAGGCCAGAGCCAGTACTTCCCTTTCCATGGGAAGGTCTTCACCCGCACGGGGGGTAAAGGTGCTGCCGATTTCAAAAATTTTCAGATTTTTTTCCTGCTGGGCAATGTTGCGTGCCAGAAGTCCCATGAGGCATGGCACCATGCTGGTGCGCATGACGGCCAGGTCTTCGGATATGGGGTTTAACAGGGCCACGGCAGGTCGCATGGGATGCTCTTCGGGAAGACGCAGGTGGTCTGCGCTTTCCTTTGCAACAAAGCTGTAGGAGATGACTTCGTGGAAGCCAAGTCCGCACATCTGGTCCTGCAGTCTGCGGCGGAAGGTGACCGATGGGGGGTCTAGTCTTGTTTCAGCAGGCATCTCCGGAAATGTTACGGGGATATTGTCATATCCGTAGAGTCTTGCCACCTCTTCTGAAATGTCTTCCTTGCGGGAAACGTCCACACGGAAGGATGGTACGGTGACTTCAATGTCTTTGTCCTGAAGCATGGCTGAAAAACCCACCTTTTCCAGCAGAAGGATCATCTTTTCTGCGGAAAGGTCAAGGCCTATGCGCTGATTGATGAAGTCCGGGCTGACACGGATGGTGGCGGGAGCAGGGGGGCTGGGGTGGATGTCAATATGGCCTTCTGCCATGCTTCCGCCAGCGGTTTCCAGCATCAGGACTGCGGCTCTGTCCAATGCATAAAGGGTGCCCAGGGGGTCTACGCCCCGTTCGAAACGATAGGAGGAATCCGTGGAAAGCCCCAGTTTTTTTGCCGTTCTCCGTATGGATGGTGCATCAAAGCAGGCGCTTTCGATCAGAACCCGCCGGGTGCTTTCCGTGACACCGGAATGCAGACCGCCCATAACACCGCCTATGGCCACGGGTTTTTCCCCGTCACAGATCATGGTCATGTCTGTGTCCAGTCTGCGCTCTTTTTCATCCAGTGTAATGAAGGTTTCCCCATCTCTGGCCTTCCGGACAATAATGCGATTCTGGGCAAGGGTGTCAAAATCAAAGGCATGCAGGGGTTGGCCCGTTTCCAGCATCACAAAGTTGGTTATGTCCACGATGTTATTTATGGGCCTTAAGCCTGCGGCAATGAGGCGGTTTTTCAGCCATGCAGGAGATGGTCCCACGGTGATGTCTGCAAGCAGTCTTGCCGCATAGCGGGGGCAGCCTTCGCTGTCCTCCACGGTGACGCTGGTATGGGTATAAATTGTACCCAGCGCAGGGTCCGCAGGCGGGAGGGAGGCGGGTTCTGCCCTGAAGGAAGATTCTCCGAAGGCGGCTACTTCCCTTGCAAGGCCCATGACACTGGCGCAGTCCACCCGGTTGGGTGTCAGGCCGATGGTGAGCACGGTGTCATCCATTTCCATGGCTTCGCAGAAGGGGAGGCCGGGCGGAGTTTCCTGAGGCAGGGCAAGGATGCCGGAGTGGTCGTTGTCTAAGTTTAGTTCCTTTGCGCTGCAGAGCATGCCTTCGGAAACTTCTCCCCGGATTTTACCCTTTTTAAGGACCGTGCCGTCGGGCATGGTCGTTCCTGCCGGAGCCAGGGGGGCTATCATGCCGTTTTCTATGTTGGGCGCACCGCAGACCACGCTGAATATATCATTGCCGGTATCTACTTTGCAGGTCTGCAGTTTGTCCGCATTGGGATGGGGGGCAATGTCAAAAATACGTCCCGTCACAATGCCGTCAAGGTGGGCAAAGGGCCGTTCAACGGCTTCCACTTCGAGACCTGCCATGGTCAGGGCGTGGGCCAGTTCCTCGGTGTTCATGGGTACGGGTATGAGGCTTTTAAGCCAGTTGAGACTGAGTTTCATGGCTAAAACTGCTCCAGGAATCGGATATCGTTTTCGAAAAACTTCCGGAGATCGTCGATGCCGTATTTGAGCATAGTCAGACGCTCCACACCCATGCCAAAGGCAAAGCCCCGGTAGCGCTCCGGATCAATGCCTGTGTTCTCAAAGAGAACGGGATGCACCATGCCGCAGCCAAGAACCTCCAGCCACCCGGTCTGGGAGCAGATGCGGCAGCCTTTGCCCCGGCACATGACGCAGCGTATGTCCACCTCTGCACTGGGTTCTGTGAAGGGAAAGAAGCTGGGGCGGAAACGCAGGCTGGTATCTTTATCAAAGAGGGCATGGATAAAGGCGGTGAGTATGCCTTTGAGGTCGCCGAAGCTGGCCTTTTCATCCACAAGAAGCCCTTCAATCTGATGGAACATGGGTGTGTGGGTGATGTCCGAGTCGCAGCGGTAGACCCGTCCCGGAGCTATGATGCGGATGGGTGGCTTGTGGTTCTCCATGAAGCGGATCTGTATGGGAGAGGTGTGGGTACGCAGTACCACCCTGTCCGATACATAGAAGGTGTCCTGCATGTCCCTTGCCGGGTGATGGGGTGGGATGTTCAGTGCTTCAAAATTGTACCAGTCCAGCTCCACTTCGGGGCCTTCGGATATTTCAAAGCCCAGGCGGCTGAAAATGTCGGATATTTCCCTTCGGATACGGGTGAGGGGGTGCAGTGTTCCCTGGGAAGGTTTACGTCCGGGAAGGGTGATGTCAATGTCTGTGGCCCGGTCGGCGGCTGCCGTTTCAAGGACGGCTTTTTTTTCGGTGAAGGCCGTTTCAAGGGCTTCTTTGGCGGCATTGACCCGCTGGCCAAAGGCGGGCCGTTCTTCCGGAGCAAGGGTGGCCATGGTGCGCAGATGCTGGGTAAGAAGACCTTTTTTTCCCAGATAGCGCACGGTGAGGGCCTGTATTTCTGCTGGATCCCCGGCGTTCCCAAGGGCGGCCAGGGCCTCTTCTTTGAGTTGTTCGATGCTGGTTTCCACGTCGTATGCCCTGTTTCGGTGGGGTGGTGAACGTTGAAATGGCGGTCAAAAAAAGCCGGAACCTGAGCCCGGAAAGGGGGCGGAGGTTCCGGCTTTTCAGTATGACCCGTCATGGTGGTCAGAAGACAAAAAGACAGCCTGTCTGTTCAGGCTTTCGTGCCTTTTAAGCCTGCAGCTTTTCGGAGGCGGTTTTAGCAATGATGGCAAAACCTTCAGGATCGGAAATAGCAAGCTCCGCCAGAACCTTGCGGTCCAGATCAATTTCGGCCATTTTCAGGCCGTGAACAAAACGGCTGTAGGAAAGGCCGTTTATCCGGGCGGCAGCATTGATACGGGCAATCCAGAGACGGCGAAAATCCCGTTTTTTCTGACGGCGGTCGCGGTAGGCATACATCAGGGCCTTATCCACGGAATCCGCTGCTGTGCGGAAAAGCTTGCTGCGACCTCCACGGAAGCCTTTGGCAAGTTTTAATACTTTTTTACGTCTTTGTCTGGCTTTAAAGCCTCTTTTTACGCGCATGGATGTGTCTCCTCAAAAAAACGTGTCATAAAACCGGTTTTCCCTTTATTCTCCGGATTCAGTAGCACCCCGGAGGACAGGGCCATGGCGACCCTTGTAATGACGAGGTTCGGAGAAGGCTGTTCTTACAGCATGGGATAACCGTAGTCCCGGCGCTTATGCGTAGGGCATAAGTCGCTTGAGCTGTGCTTCGTTGGTTTTGTCCGCAATCTGGCCCTGGCGCAGGTTGCGTTTTCTCTTGGTGGTTTTTTTGGTCAGAATGTGGCTTGAATTGGCCTTCCGGATTTTAAACTTGCCTGAGCCGGTGCGTGTAAAGCGCTTGGCTGCGGCCCGGTTGGTCTTCATTTTCGGCATGAACGCCTCCTTAATTGATACTGCCTTCGCATGGCAAAGGCCACTCGTTCGCCCTGATATTGTGCTGCAAACAATTTACAGGGGGTAGGGAACAAAAATTCTGGCGCATAAAGACACACGCCAGAAAAGGGAACACAAAATATGCGGATGTTCTGAACATAAGGGAAAAGTAGATACTGGTATGGACACCTTATGTTTCTGTCCGGTTATAACCGGTTTATAAGATAAGGGTGCAGTATGCAGGTTTGAATTTTCATCCCTGTTGCCTGTGGAGGCAGGCTGTTTATTGTTTCCCTTATTTTTAAAAAACCATTCAGGCTTTGGGTACAAGAATCATCATCATGGTTCGGCCTTCAAATTTGGGCGTGGATTCTACCACAGCAACGTCTTCAACCTCTGTGATGATGCTTTCAAGGACGCTGCGCCCACGGTCACTCATGGTGATTTCTCTGCCCCTGAACATAACCGTAACTTTTACCTTGTTTCGTTTTTCTATGAATTTACGGATGTTCTTCAGCTTTGTTTCCAGGTCATGATCCCCGGTTTTGGGCCTTACCTTGACCTCCTTCAGCTGGACAACGGTCTGTTTTTTTCTGGCCTCCTGTTGTTTTTTGGTCAGCTCATATTTGAACCTTCCATAGTCCATGATTTTGCATACAGGGGGCTTGGCCTGGGGCGACACTTCTACCAGATCGAGAGACAGGCTTGCGGCAATGTCAAGGGCTTTGGGCACAGGCATAATACCCAGCTGTTCTCCGTCGGGATCAATGACCCTGACTTCCTTGGCTCTGATGTTACGATTGATTCTTGTTCTGCTTTGTTGCAGAGCTTCCTGGCCCTGCTGGCGTCCGTTGCTAATTATACCGGACCTCCTCGTGGTGCGCGTTATCCGTTGAAATCACTTGTCAGGTAAAAAGTGATCGGTTCATGTAGATCAGCATGAACATATACCCCATGTTCTGAGGCTGTGCAAGAAATAAATAATAAAGACATCTGGTTTGTCCCGATATGGGCGCTTTTCTGTCTTTCGGACTGCTTTTGATCAGGCCTGTGGCTTAAGGGGTTTGGGGCAGGGATTTTCCTCCGGCCAGGGTGTAGCGGGCAAGCAGGCTGTTTTTCCAGTAGGCGTTCCGGGGATTGCGGAAAAATTCCATGAAAAGCACAAGGCTTTCTTCACGCCTGAAGGCAGGGGTTATTTCCGGCTGTCTTTGGCTGTACAGGGGGGGGAGGGTTGAAAGGTCACAGGCTGTACCGCCACCCATGGCGTCTTCGTAGGCCCACACCACCCGGCCGATGCCGGAAAGAAGAATGGCGGCATAGCACATGAGGCATGGCTCCATGGTGGCATAGAGGGTGGCTTTGTGGCGCATATCTGTGGGGACAAGGTTTTCCATCTCCCGGATGGCGAGGATTTCCGCATGGGTTATTTCGCTGGGAAGATTGCCGTTTGATGCTTTACGTCTGGATCTTACCTGGATTTTTCCGTCCAGAGATATGACGCATCCCACGGGAAACTCTCCTTCTTTCAGGGCTTTTTCTGCCAGTATGAGGGCTTCTCCCATGAATTCATGATCGTTATTCATAGTTTCTCCGTATCCAGATGGCAGACCGCATCATCGCAGGGGCAGGCATCATTGACTTCAAAGGCATAAAGAATCCGGTGGCAGCGCTCTTCTATGCTGGGTGTCAGGGGTGGGGCCGCAGGCTGAACCGGGGGGAGGTCTTCCGGAGGGGGAATGCTGTTCAGGCCCCGGGAAAGGAGGTTGCCTGTCCGGGTTTCCAGAAGTTCGGCATCTTCCCCGTTGGTAACCAGAAGGAGGGGCGCATCCATGAGAAGGGCTGCTGCCCGGCCCGGTGTTCGGCGGGTGACAATGGAGCCGGGGCCATAGCGGATAAGGATGGCTGCTTTTCCATGGGGCTTTACCAGGAAATCCAGATGAATCAGCGCTCTTTTTTCATCACATTTCAGGACCAGCGGAATGTGGGAGCTGATATTCTGTTTTGTATATCCAGCATCCAGAAGGAGTTTTGCCAGTTTCTGGCGGTAACGGTTGTCGTGGTTGTCTTCTATTGTCTGCTCGCTAAGGATGTCCTGCATGCTGCCAAGGACGAGATGATGCTTGCCCATGCCTGCCCTTTCATGGTTGCAGTCCTTTTCGGGGCTGTCGGTTTTTTTGTCTTGGCATCGCCCCTTTACAAGACAGGGGCTCTTATGCATAGGATAGTCCCTGTCCGGCATTGATCCAAGCGTTAAATTTAACTTAATTCCATCAGGCAGGCAAGCAATGACCATACGGGAAGATTTTGAGAAAAGGGAGGCGGGCTTCATTGCCCCCTATGGCTGTTGTGCCGCAGCATCCAGGGGGCGTCGCCGCAGGGAAGAGCCATGTCCCATCCGCACACTTTTTCAGCAGGACAGGGACAGGATTGTTTTTTCAAGCGGTTTCAGAAGGTTAAAGCATAAGACCCAGGTTTTTCTTTCTCCGCTGGGAGATCATTATAGAACCCGGCTGACCCATACTCTGGAAGTTGCAGAGGTGGCCCGGACCATTTCCAGGGCCCTGCGTCTAAATGAGGATCTTACCGAAGCCATTGCTCTGGGGCATGATCTTGGCCATACACCCTTTGGTCATTCCGGTGAAACAGCGCTCAAGGAAATATATTCGGAGCATTTTTCCCATGCAGCGCAGAGTTTGCGGGTGGTGGATCGTCTTGAAAGGCGGGGGGAAGGCTTGAATCTTTCCCATGAGGTAAGGGATGGTATTTTAAAGCATTCCAAGGGTTTTGGGAATATTCTTCCTACAGAACCCGGAGAGACTGCCCTTACCATAGAAGGGAGGGTGGTACGTATTGCAGACATAATTGCCTATCTGAACCATGATTTGGATGATGCTGTGCGCAGTGGTGTTATCGGACGTCATGAGATTCCTGAATCCTGTATCAGGGTTCTGGGTGAAAGCCATTCGGCCAGGGGAACTTCCATGATCCGGGATATTATTTTTCAAAGCAGCATGGAAAAGGATGGGTTCTGTCTGCGCATGAGTGATGAGGTTTACAAAACCATGGTGGAGCTGCGTCAGTTTCTTTTTGATAATGTGTACCGTTCTCCAAGGGTGCACAATGAGTTTGTAAAGGCCAAGAAAATTCTGATGGAGCTTTTTGCCTTTCTTATGGAGAATGAGGACTCGCTTCAGACGGAGCTGCGGCGGATGGAGCTTCCTGTCTTTGATCCGGCAGAGGAGGTGCGTGAAAAAGTGGTCTGTGATACCATTGCCAGCATGACGGATCGTTATGCCCTGAATCTTTATCATAAAATTTTTATGCCCTTTCCCCAGTTCTGAGGGAAGGGAGAATAGCAATGGGAGGAATATTTTTCATGGATGCCTTTGAAACGGGGCTTGCACCTGAGGTGCTGGCTTCTTTTTTCTCCGGAATGGACGAGCTTTATGTCCAGATGGATTCGGCCTATGCCGCTGTGGCGGAAAGTACCGGTTTTTCCTGTGGTGGATGTGCGGACAGCTGCTGTAACACACGGTTTTATCACTATACCCTTGTGGAGGTTCTTTATCTTTTAAAAGGTTTCTCCATGCTTGGTGAGGAGGAGCGCTCTGCCATGGAACAAAGGGCTTTGGACCTGTGTAAGGCCATGAAAGCCCATGATGCCGAAGGAGGGGATGGTGTTTTTAGGGCGCTTTGCCCTTTGAATGTGGATGGATTGTGCCGTGTTTATGCCCACAGACCCATGATCTGCAGGCTTCATGGTGTGCCATGGAAAATGCTGGGTCGTGGTGGTGAGATCAAGGGGCCTGGGTGTGAATCTTTTGGAGCCAGTGGTGATATGCTTCTTGACCGGACGCCCCTTTACAGAAATCTTGCCCTTCTGGAGCGGGATCTGCGCAAAAAATCGGGTTTTGACGGGCGTATTCGTCTGAGCATTTCGGATATTCTTACCCTGCCCATGCCCGATGTTGGATTAAGTGTACCCGAAAATTGAACCATGGCACTGGCCCGGGTAAGGGATGGGTGGAGTATTCATTTCCGGTATTGGTTTAAGGTGGAATGTATTTGATCCTCTTGTCTTAAGTCTTATGGGTCTGTCCCATGCCAAGAACCCGGTTAAGGGCATCTATGACCCTGTTCTGGTCCGCCTCCTGAAGATCCGGGAAAAGCGGCAGGCTGATGGCTTCTTTATAATAGTTTTCTGCTTCGGGGAACTGGCCTTCACGAAAACCCATGGCTCTGTAGTAGGGCTGGGTGTGTACCGGTATATAATGGAGATTGACACCTATGCCTTCTGTCCTCAATGCTTCAAAGATCTCTCTGTGGCTTTTTGAGATCTGATTCTTCTGCAGCCGTATAATATAAAGGTGCCATGCGGAGTCGTAATCCGGAAGGCAAAAGGGCAGGGTAAGGGGGAGGTCTTTTAGCAGCTGGCTGTAACGCTGGCTCAGTTGTTGCCGTTTTTTTATAAATTCCTGTAGTCTGTCCATCTGGCTTATGCCCAGAGCAGCCTGTATTTCTGTCATGCGATAATTGAAGCCAAGATCAATCTGCTGGTAATACCATGGCCCATCCGGGGGCTGCGTCATTGCATTTTCATCCCTTGTAATGCCATGGCTGCGGAGGAGGGCCATTTTTTCTGCCAGATCCTTTTGGTTGGTCATGGCCATGCCGCCTTCCGCCGTTGTGATGATTTTAACGGGATGAAAGCTGAAAATGGTGATGTCGCTGTAGCGGCAGTTGCCAACGGTTTCCTTTTTACAGGAAGCCCCCGTAGCATGGGCGGCATCTTCTATTATGGAAAAACCATATTTTAAAGAAAGCCGGTGAATGGCCTCCATGTCGCAGGGTTGGCCGCAGAGGTGTACGGGAACCACAATTTTTGGCAGTCTGTTTTGTTTTTCTGCCTGATGCAGTTTTTCTTCAAGTTTAATGGGGCAGAGGTTCCAGGTTTTTGGATCAATGTCCACAAAATCCACCGAAGCACCGCAGTAAAGGGCGCAGTTGGCTGAGGCCACAAAGGTGATGGGGCTGGTCCAGAGCGTATCGCCGGGGCCAAGGCCAAGGGCAAGGCAGGCCAGATGCAGGGCAGAGGTGGCACTGTTGACGGCAACGGCGTGGGAGGCCCCGCAGAAGGCAGTCATTTTTTTCTCGAATTCAGGGACCTTTGGGCCCTGGGTCAGATAGTCTGAATGAAGTACCTCCAGTACCGCATGGATATCTTTTTCGGAGATGTTCTGTCTTCCATAGGGGATGACAGGAAAAGAAGTTGTTTTCATGGGAAGGTCCGTCCTTGATATAGCTTGATATGAATTGATGCCTCAATCATACATTTGCATGAACAGTCGGGCATGGACAAGGGTTTTTCAGCTTGAGCGTCGGATTGCGTCACGGGTAACTTGGGTGCTGTGTATCTCTATGGGAGGTATTGTGCTTGGAAAACTGTGCTGAACAATTACTTTCTGTGCCGTAACTCTGGCGGAAGTTGGAGCTTGCAGATGCTGCTCCTTTATCTTTTGGTGGTATATTTCTTGTGTTTTCAGGATTTTGTCTGGTGAAGTCAAAAAAAAATGAAGCTAGTGTTTTTTTTATGTTGACACATGGGGGCATCACGGGTAGATAAGCACTCGTTTTTGACGGTAGCAAGGGTCGTTAACTCAGCCGGTAGAGTATCTGCCTTTTAAGCAGAGAGTCGTTGGTTCGAATCCAACACGACCCACCACTTATAAGTCCCCATCGTCTAGCCCGGTCCAGGACACCGGCCTTTCACGCCGGCGACAGGGGTTCGAATCCCCTTGGGGACGCCAAATTTAAACAGGCACTTACAGAGATGTGAGTGCCTGTTTTGTTTCTGGCGTGTTAGGATGGCGTGTCTATTTTTTTGTTTGATTTTCGGCAGGCATTTGGTGCAGCATATCTTAAAGGTCTGTTTGCCTGTTTTTCACCTTCTCAGACAAAAAGCCAAAACAATATAAGGAATGAATGACATGAAGCCAGTGGTCGCCCTTGTGGGACGCCCCAATGTGGGCAAGTCCACCCTGTTCAATCGTATGACCCGGAGTCGGGATGCCATTGTCGATGACATGCCGGGGGTGACAAGGGACCGCCACTTCGGTGATGCCCGATGGGAAGACAAATCCTTTATTCTGGTGGATACCGGCGGGTTCCTTTCCAATGATGCGGACTCCTTTGCTTCTCACATCCGGGCCCAGGTGGAGCTGGCTTTGGAGGATGCGGATTATGTTGTGCTTGTGGTGGATGGTAAGAGTGGCATCTCCTACTATGACCGGGATCTGGTGGAGCTTTTGCGGGCCAGGGGAAAGTCTTTTTTCTGTCTTGTGAATAAGATTGACGGAGAAAAGCATGAGGTGGCGCTGAATGATTTTTATGCTCTGGGAGTAGAGGAGCCCTTTCCTTTATCCGCAGAGCACGGGTATGGTTTTTCGGATTTCATGGATGTTCTTACCGCAGATATGCCATGTGACGGGGTAGACGAAGGGATTCAGCCAGAAGGTCCGGTCCGGGTGGCTGTGGTGGGAAGGCCCAATGCAGGTAAATCTTCCCTGATCAACCGTCTTCTTGGGGAAGAGCGTATGGTGGTCAGTGAGGTGGCGGGCACCACCCGTGATTCCGTGGATTCCCTTGTGCGTTTTGGCGGTAAATCCTATCTTTTCATTGATACCGCTGGGATACGGCGGAAGGGCAAGGTCACTCATCGCGTTGAAAAGTATTCTGTTATCAAGGCTCTGAAAAGTCTGGAACGCTGTGAGGTGGCGCTGGTTCTCCTGGATGCCGCCGAAGGGGTTACGGATCAGGATGTCCGGGTGGCAGGCTATGCCAGTGACAGAGGTTGTGGTTGTATTTTTGTATGCAACAAGTGGGATCTGGTGCCGCCGGAAAAAAAAGATGTGAAGCGTATGAAAGAAGATATTGGCATGGAGGCCAAGTTTTTAGGGTATGCGCCTGTTCTGACCATTTCCGCCCTGACTGGGCAGCGGGTGACCAAGCTCTTTCCCATGATCGATAAGGTGCATGAACAGTACATCACCCAGGTCAGTACCAGTCACCTCAACCGGATTATTGAGGATGCCACAGCCCGGACAGAGCCATCCCTCCACAATGGCAAGCGCATCAAGTTTTATTTTGCTTCCCAGGTGAAAAATGCGCCCCCCACCTTTGCCCTTGTCACCAATTATCCGGATGCCATTCATTTTTCCTATAAAAGGTATCTGGTCAATCAGATCCGGGAAGCCCTTGGGTTGGATATGACGCCCATTCGAGTTGAATTCAGGGAGAGAAGCGGCCGGACCGATTACAGCGGTAAAAAAAGTAAGCCCTCTCCTGCTCTTCTGAAAAAGCTGCAGGCAACAAGGCGGAGTCGTAAGCGCAGAAACCGTTAGGCAGAAAGGTGAAAGGCTTTTTCATGGAGGATCTCTTTGTACAGGATGGTTCTGATTATACGGAAAAGCCCCTTGCTGAAAGAATGCGTCCGGATTCTCTGGAAGATATTGCCGGGCAGGAGCATCTTCTGTCTAAAGGATCGGTGCTGCGCCGTGCTGTGGATGGGGATCGCCTCTTTTCCATGATTCTCTGGGGGCCTCCGGGTTGCGGAAAAACCAGCCTTGCAAGGGTGCTTGCAAAGGAGACGCAAAAGGGTTTTGTTCAGATTTCTGCCGTGTTTTCCGGTGTGCAGGAGGTTCGCAAGATTATTGAAGAAGCCCGTACCCGAAGGCGTATAAATGGCAGGGGAACCCTTCTTTTTGTGGATGAGATCCACCGTTTCAACAAGGCCCAGCAGGATGCCTTTCTTCAGCATGTGGAAGAAGGTCTCATTACCCTCATTGGCGCAACCACGGAAAACCCATCCTTTGAGGTGATCGCTGCTCTGCTTTCCCGGTGCAAGGTGCTGGTGCTGCAGCCAGTATTGCAGGAAGCCTGTGTCGGAGTACTGAAGCGGGCTCTTTTGGATACAGAAAGGGGGCTTGGCAGGCTGAGTATTACGGCAGGTGATGATGAGCTTGGCCTTCTGGCGGAAATGGCTGATGGAGATATGAGGGCGGCTCTTTCCGGGCTGGAAATGGCGGCCTTTCACTGCCTTGGAGACGGAAGTCGCAGGGAGAGGGTTATTATAAAGGAGGATCTGGCTGCGGTATTCGGGGATAGGGCACTGCGCCATGACAAGGCCGGAGACTCCCACTTCAATCTGATCTCAGCTTTTCATAAAAGTATGCGGGGCAGTGATCCGGACGGAGCATTGTACTGGCTTTTCCGCATGCTGGAAGCCGGAGAAGATCCTTTGTATCTGGCCCGGCGCATGGTCCGTTTTGCTTCGGAGGATGTGGGTATGGCCGATCCGGGCGCACTGGCCCTTGCTCTTTCAGCCATGGAGTCCTACCGTTTTCTGGGTTCTCCCGAAGGGGAGGGAGCTTTGGCTCAGGCGGCCGTCTATCTGGCCACGGCACCCAAAAGCAATGCAGTCTATATGGCCCAGAAGGCTGTGGTGGCCCGTATCCGGGAAACCGGTGCTTCGCCTGTTCCTCTGCATATCCGAAACGCTCCCACAGGCCTGATGGCGGATCTTGGTTACGGCAGGGAGTACCGCTATGCCCATGACTTCAAAGATGCCTATGTGCCCCAGGATTATCTTCCTGATGCTCTTTTGCAGGACAGATATTATACGCCCACGGACCGGGGCTATGAAAAGCTGGTGGCCCAGCGCATGGATGGCTGGCGCAGAATAAGGGAAACTGCCCGGAAGAAGTCTTAGATTTTTGGTAAGTATTCAGCACGGTTCATTTCTGACTGCCAATGCTGTAGTTGCAGCAGCGTCGTACTGCTGCAAGGCTCCGTGGCTATTTGCAAGTGACATTGCAATCGTTTCGGATCAGAGTTTCGCAGGCCTGTGCGAAAGAAGCGGCAAACTGTTTGAGCCGCCACAAAGGCAGCGTGCTTAAGACTGCCATGGTAATCAAAAAGCTTATCCTGCCTGTGGCGGGGAGTTTTTGCCGCTTCCGCACAGGGCAAGAAGCTCCCGAATAAGATTGCGTCACGGGCAAATAGCCTGGGGCCTTTGCATCTGTCTTGCGGGTATGGTACTTGGGAAACTGTGCTAAGCAGTTACGTTTGCTTTTTTATTTCAAATAATTGTCGTTTTATTTGCTTGCAGTTGGGCTTTGCATAGGGTACATAGGCATTTTGCTCCCGTAAAGGGCTTGGGCTTTTCAGCTTGAGTGCCGGATTGCGTCACGAACAAATGGCCGGTGTGCATATGCGTCTTTTTGGGAAGCGTGCTGCTGCCTGGTAAAAAGTGTATGCTTAAGGCATAAAGGGGCGTTTGCCCTGCCCCGTAAAACGGACCCTCCCCGTTTCCTTTCCCCTTTCATCCCAGCTTATTTCTGTGAAAAAAAACTCTCCGCTGCAGTGTACCTTCAGCGTCGTGCTGCTCCGTGTCCCGTAAAGGGGGTGGACAATGAAGAGCGGTGCAAGAATTCTTTCCCACTCAAGTCCCATGCCTGTGTCCGGAAGCTCCCTGTCTTCCGGCATGGAGCGATCCTGCAGCAGAAGAAAGAAGTCTTCTTCTTCAGCCCCTTTCTTAATGGCCTGATCCAGTAGCCTGCATCCCTTTGTCACCTTGGGCCACGGCGTGCCCAGCAGATGATTGGAAAGGCCGTGCACGCCGGGAGGAATCACAAGGCTCTTTTCTGTCTGGTTGCTGTAATAAAAAAGCTTTTCAGGGGTGCCGAAGATCAGGTTGAAGCCGTTGAAGTTAGTGCCTTCTTTTTTTAATTTTTTTAGAAAAGGCTCCATATCCTCAGCAGACCCAAGGGCCTGTTCCACGATATGGCCCCTTGAGGGTGCCGGATTTTTTCTGGATAAAGGATCTCTGTAGTTGGTTAGGGCTGCAAACAAAAGGGTTTCTGGAACAATGCCCATCCATGTTCCTCCTTCCTGGAGATCTTTTCCCGCAAGCACAGAGGGAGATGTTTTCCTTAAACGGGCTGGTTCTGTGGGGCGTTTGTGGAATTCGTCCCTGTTGGCCGCTACGATAAGGGGCCAGTCCGGGTGCTGCTGCACTGCAAAGAGAATGAGACACATGGGATCATTTTTCCTTTCGAAAGCCTCTGGAGCTTTGATGGTTGGGTTTTTTTGGGTTTTAGCTGCAACGCCGTTTTTAAAAGGGGTGCTTTGTTCACCTGATTGTTGACTTTCCCGCTGTATCCGGTTAGCGTTTCTGAAAACTCGGGGAAAATTGCGTATAACACAGTGCGGGGGCACTCGTCATCGCTAAGGAGGATAAAAGAATGAAAGAAGTAGTTATTGTCAGTGGATCTCGGACAGCAGTCGGTGCTTTTGGTGGCATACTCAAGGACGTTTCCTGTGTGGATCTTGGTGCCACGGTCATGAAGGACGTTTTGAAAAAAGCAGGTCTGCGTCCCCAGCCCAGTGCCGAAATGGAGTCATTTTGTCCGGATAAGCTCAAGGGTCTGGGTCGCATTGAGCTGGAAGCAGGAGGCTATGACTATGACGAGGCCTTCAAGCCCATTGCCATTGATGAAGTGATCATGGGTAACGTGCTGCAGGCAGGGCAGGGACAGAACCCGGCCCGTCAGTCCATGATCCGTGCTGGACTTTCCAAGGAGACTCCTGCTTTTACTGTGAACAAGGTCTGTGGTTCCGGCCTCAAGGCCATTGCCCTGGGTGCCCAGGCTATTATGACGGGTGATGCGGAAGTGGTTCTCGCCGGTGGGCAGGAAAGCATGAGTAATACACCCATGGCGCTGCTCAAGGCCCGCTGGGGACACCGCATGGAGCTTACCGGTGTGGGCCCTGTCCATGACCTGATGGTTTATGATGGTCTTTACGAAATCTTCTATGGCTACCATATGGGGATTACCGCTGAAAATATTGTGGGTAAATATGGTATCTCCCGTGAGGATCAGGATAAGATTGCCGTCCTCAGCCACGCCAGAGCCATGGAAGCCATTAAAAACGGTACCTTCAAGTCGGAAATTGCTCCTGTGGTGATTAAGGGCCGCAAGGGTGATACCATTGTGGAGACCGATGAGCGGCCCATGGAAACCAGCATGGAAAAAATGGGCAAAATGAAGGCCGCCTTCAAAAAGGACGGTTCCGTAACCGCAGGCAATGCTTCCGGTATCAATGATGGTGCCGCTGCCGTACTGATGATGTCGGCGGAGAAGGCCAAAGAGTTGGGCCTTACGCCCATTATCAAAATCAAGGGTTTTGCTTCCGGCGGTATGGATCCGGCATTCATGGGCTTAGGCCCTGTTCCTGCCATCCGCAAGCTCCTTGCCCGTACCGGGATGCAGATGGGCGACATTGATATGATTGAGCTCAATGAAGCCTTTGCCGGTCAGGCCATCGGTTGCATGATGGAGCTTGGTATTGATTTTGAAAAACCCAATGAGCTGGGCTCCGGAATTTCCATCGGCCATCCCATCGGAGCTACTGGTGCCCGGCAGATGGTGACGGGCATGTATCAGATGCAGCGCAAGGGTTATGGTACAGGCATTATTTCCATGTGCATAGGTGGCGGTATGGGTATGGCCATGATCGTGGAAAAGGCATAGCTCTTTAGTTTTTGATTTCTGATATTTTTGTATGTGAAGGTCGTATCTGCTTTCGGGCGGATGCGGCCTTTGTTTTTTTGTTTCTTTTGAATAAAATACCTGAAAAAGGGTCGCAGGCTTTACTGAAGAATGTTATGATAGCACGTTTGCGCCGATCCTTTATTCTGGCGGTGTTTCAGAAGAGCCGTAATGGCGTAAGGGGAAATAAAAAACATAAAATGGAAGCATCTTGGGTTTATTCCCGGTACAGGTGCTTTTCCACGGAAAGCAGGATGTGTCCATGATCGATACAGAGTTGGGTTCGGAGATCAGCATCGAGAAAGAGATGCGGCAGTCCTACCTTGAGTATGCCATGAGCGTTATTATTGGTCGGGCCCTGCCGGATGTGCGGGACGGCCTGAAACCTGTGCATCGCCGTGTGCTTTTTGCCATGCGGGAACTCAAGAATGACTGGAACCGCCCTTACAAAAAATCTGCGCGTATTGTGGGTGATGTCATTGGTAAATACCATCCCCATGGTGATACGGCAGTTTATGACACCATTGTTCGTATGGCCCAGAATTTCTCCATGCGCTATCCTTTGGTGGACGGGCAGGGGAACTTCGGCTCCATTGACGGAGATTCTCCGGCTGCCATGCGTTATACGGAAATCCGCATGCAGCGTCTGGCCCAGGAAATGCTGGCGGATCTTGATAAGGAAACCGTCGAATTTATCACAAACTATGATGAATCCCTGGAAGAGCCTCTGGTTCTTCCCACCCGTTTTCCGGCACTTCTGGTTAACGGTTCTTCGGGTATTGCCGTGGGTATGGCCACCAATATACCGCCTCACAACCTGCGTGAGGTGGCGGATGCCATTATTGCGGTTATAGAGAACCCGGAAATTGATGTCACAGAGCTTCTCTCTATTCTTCCGGGGCCGGACTTTCCCACGGGTGGAATTATTTACGGAAAATCCGGTATTGTGGAAGCGTACAGGACAGGCCGTGGGATCATTCGGGTAAGGGCTCTGCTGGATCTGGAAACGGATTCTCAGAATGTGGAGACCCTTGTGGTCAAGGAGCTGCCCTATCAGGTTAACAAGGCCCGTCTGGTCAAGGCGATTCATGAAATGGTACGGGACAAACTGCTGGAGGGTATCAGTTACATCCGGGATGAGTCCGACAGGGATGGCATGCGCATCGCCATAGGCCTGAAAAAGGATGCCATGCACGAGGTGGTGTTAAATCAGCTTTTCAAGCATACCCAGCTTCAGAACAGCTTTGGCATCATCTTCCTTGCGGTGGTGAATAACCGGCCTGAAGTTCTTACTCTGAAAGAAATGCTGATCCACTTCATCCGCCACAGAAAAGAAGTAATTATACGTCGTACCCGCTATGATCTGAAAAAGGCCCAGGCAAGGGCTCATATCCTTGAGGGCCTTAAAATAGCTCTGGATAATATTGATGAAGTGGTGGCCCTGATCCGTAAGTCTTCTTCTCCGGTGGAGGCCAAAGAAGGTCTGATGACCCGTTTCGGGCTTTCTGCTTTGCAGTCTCAGGCTATTCTCGATATGCGGCTGCAAAGACTGACCGGCCTGGAGAGGGACCGCATTCTTGAAGAATATGATTCGATTATGAAAGACATTGCCTGGTTCAAGGAAATTTTAGGCAGTGAAACCATTGTCATGAATCTGATCAAAGAAGAACTGGTTAATCTCAAAGAAGAGTTCGGAGACAGCCGCCGTTCGGAAATTGTGGAATCCACCAGAGAAATTGGCATGGAGGATCTCATTGCCGAAGAAGACATGGTGGTTACCCTGACCCGTACCGGATATATCAAGCGTAATCCCATTACCCTGTATCAGAGCCAGCGGCGTGGCGGCAGAGGTAAGACGGCCATGACCACCCGTGATGAGGATTTTGTCACAAAGCTTTTTGTGGCTTCCACCCACCATACCTTCCTTTTCTTCACCAACCTCGGCAAAGTTTACTGGTCCAAGGTCTGGGAACTTCCCCAGGGCGGCAGGACCAGCCGGGGTAAAGCCATTGTGAATTTTCTGGATCTGGCACCGGATGAAAAACTGAGTACGGTTCTGGCTGTGCCGGAATTTGAGGAGGGGAGATACATCCTCATGACCACCCGGAACGGGCTTGTGAAGAAAACTGACCTCATGGCCTATTCCAGGCGCAGGGCCGGAGGGATTATTGCAATTGACCTTGTGGAAGGGGATGCCCTCATTGCCGCAAGGATCACCGATGGAAGCAAGGAAGTTCTGCTGACATCTGCCCAGGGTCAGGCCATCCGTTTTTCTGAATCTGATGTAAGGCCCATGGGGCGGGTTTCCCGGGGAGTCCGGGGGCTGCGTATGGCTGAAGACGATTATATTGTCGGTATGGAGGTTACAGGCCATGGCAGCACCCTGTTTACGGCTACGGAAAACGGCTATGGTAAAAGAACAGAGGTGGAGGCCTTCCCCATGCAGCGCCGTGGTGGTAAGGGTGTTATCGGTATCCGAACCGATGGCCGTAATGGTAAGGTCGTGGCCATGGTTCTCACGGATGAATCCGATGATGTTATGCTGGTTTCCGATAAGGGCCGCCTGATTCGTATGGCTGCATGCAGTATCTCCGTCATTGGCCGTGCAACCCAGGGAGTCCGGCTTATTCAGCTGGAAGAAGCGGAAAGACTCATTGATGCCGCAAGGCTGGATGAGGAGGCGCAGGAGGATGGAGATACCGTGAACGGAGAAGGGGATGGAGGGGAATGTGCGCCTGTGGATCTGGATCAGGATGAATAAGGTCTGTTTTAATGGCTTGGAGTAATCCTGCTCATGTTTGTTAATGCCGTAAACCTGAGAAAAAAGTAACAGTTCAGTACAGTTTTCCAGGTACCATACCTGCAAGGCAGATGCACAGGCCTGCAAAGCTCTGATCCCAAACGATTGCAATGTCACTTGCAAATAGCCACGGAGCCTTGTAGCAGTACGAAGCTGCTGCAATTACAGCATTGGCAGTTCGGAATAAACTGTGCTGAATACTTACAGAAAAACTATCTAAGGGTGGACTTATGCCGCATGGGAAAACAGCAGATTTTCACATAGGGGTTCTGGGAGGTGGCAGCTGGGGAACGGCTCTGGCCATGCTTTTGGCGGAGAAGGGTTATCCTGTCAGGCTGTGGGTTTATGAGCCGGATGTGGCCATGGAAATTGCGGAACACAGGGAAAACAGAACCTATCTTCCGGGGATTATGCTGCCGGAAAACCTTGTGGCCACAAGTGATATGGAAGAGGCCCTGAAGGATAAGGATCTGGTGCTTTTTGTGGTGCCTTCCCATGTGATGCGGGAGACGGCACGCAGGGCAGCATCAATGATTTCAGAAAAAGCCATCCTTGTGACGGCTTCCAAAGGCATTGAAAATGTCACACATAAAACCATGACGGGGATTCTCAAAGAAGAGATTCTGCATATTCCCGAAGAGCAGCTGGCTGTCCTGTCCGGTCCAAGTTTTGCCCGGGAAGTGGGTGAAAAACGTCCCACTGTGGTGACTGTGGCTTCCAAAGATGCCAACAATGTCAGCAAAGTTCAGAAAATATTTGCAAGCCCCGTTTTTCGGGTTTATACGAGCGATGATGTTATGGGCGTTGAGGTGGGCGGGGCCATGAAAAATGTCATTGCCATTGCCGCAGGTGTTGCCGATGGCATGGGGCTGGGGCTGAATACACGGGCAGCTCTTATTACCCGTGGGCTGGCGGAAATCCGTCGGCTGGGTGTGGCCATGGGTGCCAATCCCCATACCTTTTCCGGTCTTTCCGGTGTAGGTGATCTTATGCTTACCTGTACCGGAGCATTAAGCCGTAACCACACCTTAGGTCAGCTTCTGGGGGAGGGAAAGTCTCTGGATGAGATCCTCAAAGAAATGCGCATGGTGGCGGAAGGAGTGAAGTCCGCCCGTTCCGTGTATAATCTTTCGGCAAAGCTTGGTGTGGAGCTGCCCATATGCAATGAGGTGTATCGTGTGCTTTATGAGGGCAGCACACCCCGTGAAGCCGGAGAGCGCCTGATGAACCGGACCCTGAAACAGGAATTCCATGATCTTGTCTGAGAGTAATTATTCAGCATAATTTTCCTTAATAGCCCGATTGTCTTTTGCTGGAACCAATGTTTTGCAATTAATGCAAAATCTTGCATGAAAAAATGTGCTGAACAATTACGTCTGGACTTGAAAGGCGGGGTATGGATGAAAAATCCACTCAGGAGGGGCATAGAAGAAGGCTTCGTGAGCGTTTCCGGGAATCCGGTCTCGCTGGTTTTCAGGATCATGAAGTGCTGGAACTGCTGCTGACTCTGGCAACGCCCCGAAAAGACTGTAAGGGCATGGCATGGGAACTTCTTAACCAGTTTAAAACCCTTCCTGCTGTTTTTGAGGCGGGCTTTGCCGAACTCTGTGTCGTCAAAGGTATAGGGGAAACCAATGCCATTCCCATTAAGCTGGTGAAGGCCGCTGCGGACCGTTTTCTGAAGCAGCGTATTCAGGGTAAGGAAATTCTTGGTACACCTCAGGCTGTGCTGGATTATCTTTACATTGAGCTGCGGGAAAGCAGCAGGGAAGTTTTTATGGTGCTTTTTCTTGATGTGAAAAACCGCCTGCTGGATACAGAAAAACTCTTTCAGGGCAGTCTTTCGGCCAGTCCTGTTTATCCCAGGGAGGTTCTGCGTTCGGTGCTGGCCCATCAGGCTGCTTCCGTAATTTTGGTCCACAATCATCCATCAGGAGATACTGAGCCTTCCAGAGAAGATTACGCCATCACAAGACGTCTGGTGCAGACCCTTGCGCCTGTGAATGTGACGGTGCATGAACACCTGATCATCGGAAATAACAGGTACTACAGTTTTGCAGAACATGGAGTGATAAGGGCGATCTATGAAGAGGTTCGGGAGGCTGAATCCAGATTCATGCAGGAGTGGGCACCAAGATGACCTGTGAAGATCAAAAACCCGATTGTTTTGGTGAGCTGGACAGAGTATTTCCCATGGGCGAAGAGGGCTTAAGGGAGAGTCCTGAGATGTGTCTGACCTGTGAAAATAAAACAGCCTGTCTACGGGCGGCCCTGCAGGGGAAAAAGGGCTGGAAGGCCGAAGAAGAAAAGCTTGACAGGGCTTATGCTTCCGGGCATCTGGGTTTTTTTAGCAGATGGTCCAGGCGTAAGACACTGCATCAGAATAAAGGCAGAAATGCGGATTGAGCATTTATAAAGAATGATAAACAGGGGGGGAAGGCTTGTGAAGGGGATTGTGGATCTGCCGCTGGCGGGAAAACGGGTGCTGATACGTGTGGATTTCAATGTGCCCATGGACAGAAACGGGAATATTGCTGAAGATACCCGTATCCGGCGGGGGATGGAAAGTATCCGCTTTGCAGCGGATTCCGGAGCAAAGGTCATTGTGGCATCCCACCTCGGAAGACCCAAGGGACAGATTGTGCCGGGCCTGAGCCTTAAGCCTGCGGCGGAACATCTTGCGGAACTTCTTGGCAGGCCAGTGACCATGATCGGGGATTCTGTAGGGCCTGATGTTAAAGCAGCTGTAGCTGGTCTTGCTTCCGGTGAAATTCTCATGCTCGAAAATCTGCGTTTTTATCCCGAAGAACAGGCCAATGATGAAGGTTTTGCCAGTAAGCTTGCGGATCTCTGCGATGTTTACATTAACAATGCCTTTGCCGTATCCCACAGAAAACACGCCTCTGTTCATGCCATATGCGCCTTTGTAAAGGAAAAGGCTGCAGGCCATCTTCTCATGGATGAGCTGAGGTATTTTGATTCTGCCATGGGAGCACCTGCCCGCCCCCTGGTGGCCATTGTGGGGGGAGCTAAAATTTCCAGTAAGCTCAAAGCTTTGGAAAATCTTCTGCACAGGGTGGATAAGGTTCTAATTGGCGGGGCCATGGCCAATACCTTTTTAAAGGCTTCCGGCCTTTTTGTGGGAGATTCTCTGGTTGAGGATGAGATGCTTCAAACGGCTGAGGCTGTCATGGCTGAAGCCAGAAAAAGGGGTGTCCGCTTTTATCTTCCTGTGGATGCAGTGGTAACAAAAGAAATTACAGAGGATGCCGTTGGTGTGGTGGTGCCTGTACAGGAAATTCCCGAAGGCTGGAAAGTTGCTGACTGTGGTCCTGCTACGGTACGCCTTTATGCAGCCGCCCTTGCCAATGCCAAAACAGTGGTATGGAATGGTCCCATGGGGGTTTTTGAAATGGAGCCCTTCAGTGGCGGGACCATGGGGCTGGCCCGACATGTGGCTGCCTGCCACGGACTGACCATTGTGGGGGGCGGTGATACGGATACGGCCATTCATAAGGCAGGGGTGGCATCGGCTATGGGGTATATTTCCACAGGTGGAGGTGCTTTTTTGAAGCTGCTGGAGGGTGAATCCCTGCCTGCCGTGGATGCGCTGACATCATGATAATCGTCGCAGCTGGTATTTTCATATAATTTTTTCTGGCGTGTATCAGGGAGGAGAATGGCTTGAGCTTCTGGACGTATCGGGATCATTTGAGTATGGCCAACCGGCTTCGGAGATCATATTACGAGCTGCTGCGGGATCATCTGGATTATCAGATGGTGCGGTATGCTCTGGTGGATTCCTATAACAACTTCAAGGCAAGGAAGGTTCCCTACCCCTTTGTGGAGCGTCGGGAGCTAAAGCCCAAAGCCAGAATTCCCAGCCTTGAGTATGAAGCCCAGAATGCTTTTCTTGTGATATTTGTGGAAGATACCATTCCCGCTGTCCATAAAAAATATATCCGTTTTTTTGATGATAATAAAACCACCAAGTCCAATCTGCTCAGGACAAGAACCCTCTCTTTGGCCAATGAATTTGACCGTAGTCAGAAGTATCTTGAGTCTTCTCTGTTTAATGATGTGCTGCGTGAGCTTCTGCCTGTGGATTATGCCCTTTTGATTCAAAGGGATCCCATGAGTCGTGGCAGAGACCGTTACAATCTCTCCCATTTTCACGTACGCATTGACTGGCCCATTGCCGATGCGGCAGAGGATATGGCACGTCGGCTCAGGTATATTTCCAAGGACCTTTATGAAAAAGGGGATAAATATGCTGAAGATGTGCAGAAAAAGTTTTTTGAATACTATGCCCAGCCGGTGATGGCAGGGGGAAGGCGTACTGCAGCCATTGTTGCGGCTCAGTATCTGCGCCGTCTTTCTTGTATTTCCACAGTCTATGCAGGTAGCAGTGAGTCCCGCTCCCTGATACGGCTTTCGGAGCGGGGAGTGAGCAAAGCAACACTGGTCCGTTTTTCCGATGAGGAAACCCGTACCCTCGCTGATGAAAACCACATGTCTGTCTCCACTTTCCGCAAGCACTATGCCGTGGCAAGGGAGGGGAAAAATGCTGTGTTTGTTCTGCAGGTTCTCTACTCCCGCACCCAGCACGCCAAGCCACCGGAAGATGGCAAATTGCGGGAAATCAATCCGGACCCTTATTGGGTGACCGTCGGTTCCCAGCGGATTCTTCCCATGGTGGATGCCTGGATGTACCCTCCCATGCCGGTGAATCTTATTTATGCGTAGGAGAGTTCCCGCATCATGGCTATTTCATCGCAGTCAGGAAATTTTACGCAATGAACACAATCCGACCATATTTTCAGGGGAAGATCTGCCCTGTCGATGCGGTTAAAGTCCAGCTTTCCGAAGAAGACAGGCTGGTAGGTTAGGGTGAAAAGCTGGGTGATACCAAAGGATCTGGCTTCTTCCACCAGTGTTTCCACCAACATTCTTCCTACTCCCTTGCCCTGATGGGCTACATCCACGGCAAGGGATCTGATTTCCGCAAGATCCTCCCAGCAGAACTGCAAAGCACAGCAACCTGCCACCAAACCCGTTTCAGGGGAAATATAAACCACAAAATCACGGACATGGTCGTAAAGGGCACTTAGGGGCCTTGGAATCATCTCTCCTCTGTTTCCGAAAAACTGCAGCAGTCTGTAGATGGTCTGGATATCTTTAATGGTTGCGTGCCTTACCATTGGCGTTTCTCCACTTAAAAGATTGAAGATAAAAGAACTCCCTTTACGCCTTTTTTATGGCTGCAGCAAGTGCCTTTTTGATTTATCTGGATTGTTTTCGGAAAAGCCCCATATTACCCGATTCCATTTGCCTGCGTTCCGTTCCGGCAGGAATGGAGAAGTATTCGGGTCTTGCAGCAGGGCCTGTTTCAACCATGATGTCCTTCCAGATGGGAAGGGCCGTACGCGCGCCGGTCTCCATGTTCCCAAGGCTTTCATTTCTGTCACAGCCTGTCCAGACACCGATGGCCATGGCAGGTGAAAATCCGATGAAAAGTCCGTCCCTGAAATTGTCTGTGGTGCCTGTTTTACCTCCAAGGGCACGGTCCGAAGCCTTTGCCCTGCGTCCTGTACCCTCAGCTATTACGGCCTGAAGCATGTCCGTTATGATGGCCGCACTTTCCGGATGCATAACGGAGCTGCTTTTTCGGGGTGAGGTATAAATGATCCTGCCGCTGGCATCTTCCACTTTCCTGATGCGCCATGGTTGATTATGCATGCCACCAGCAGGGAAAACCGCATAGGCAGCGGTAAGCTCTTCAAGGGTTACTTCCGATGTCCCCAGTGCTAAAGAGAGATTGGCTTGAAGTGGGCTTTGGATCCCAAGACTTTTGGCAAAGGCAACTACATTTTCAGGTCCCAGCTGGTCAGTAAGCCGTATGGGGGGAATATTTCTTGAAAGGGCCAGTGATGTTCTAAGGGATATGTTTCCCATAAAATTTCTGGAAAAATTCTGGGGTATCCAGTTCTGGCCCCGGCTTTGGGGAAAAACTACGGGAGTATCGCTGATATTTTGATCCTGTTCCGCTCCCTTTTCAATGGCCAGAGCAAAAATCAGGGGCTTAAAGGCGGATCCGGGCTGCCGTCTGGCCTGGGTTGAGCGGTCAAAGGGGCTTTGGGCATAGTTTCTTCCACCGACCTGGGCCAGAACGCCACCTGTATGGATATCCAGTGCAAGTACCGCAGACTGGGGAAAAGCTGTTATTTTCTGATCCAGCATACGGGTTTCAAGGGCAGCCATATGGGTTTGTACCGCTTTTTCAGCAAGATCCTGAACCCGGCTGTTAAGGCTTGTGTATACATTAAGACCTGACTTGTACAAAATATCAGGAGTTAAGGCTTCTTCCAGTTCCATACGTACCTGTTCGATGAACCAGGGTGCTTTTCTGGAGGAGGGAGCGTGGCCTGTGGTGAGGATAACTGCTTCTTCCAGAGCTGCTTTCAGTTGATCCGATGAGATAATACCCGTTGTATGCATTTGATGAAGAACTGTATTGCGCCTGCCTGTTGCCCTTTCCATGCTGGACCTTGGGGAAAAACGGGAGGGAGCCTTGGGTAGTCCTGCAATCAGGGCTGCTTCGGCAAGGGAGATGTCATCCACAGACTTTCCAAAGTATCTTCTGGTAGCGGCTTCCACTCCATAGCTGCCGCTGCCCAGATAGATCTGATTGAGATAAAGGGTGAGAATTTCTTCTTTAGTATATCTGCGTTCTATCTGCAGGGCAAGAAAGGCTTCCCGAATCTTTCTCATGAGGGTTTTATCCGGACTTAAAAAGAGGGTTTTTGCCAGCTGCTGGGTGAGGGTGCTGGCTCCTTCGGAGTAGCCGCCGGATTGCAGATTTCTTACAACAGCCCGTAAAATTCCCTTTGGGTCCATGCCGTGGTGGGAATAAAAATTTCTGTCTTCCGTTGCAATAAGTGCCTGTTTTAAAATATCCGGTATCTGGTCTGAAGCAACGGGCATGCGGTTTTCAGCATAAAACTGGGCCAGCAGTATACCATCACTGGAAAAAACACGGGTAAGGGCAGAAGGCCGGTATTCTTCAAGGGCAGTGATCTGGGGTAGATCCTGCATGGTTCCAATGATAAGGCCCAGTAGGATACCCGTAAGAAGACCCGGAAAGCACCAGATCAGCAGGAAACGTTTCATATCACAGGTTCCGGAAAATGAAACGGGCCCCGGACAGAAGATCGCCGGGCCCCGTTTTTTTTAAAAGGGTGAGGGTATCAGGTCAGTTTCTTTATGTTTGCCGCAAGATCTGCATCATCAAAGGGCTTGTTCATAACCATGGAAATACCGATACTTTGCATGCTTTCCGTATCTATGCGGGCGTTGGGCTGACCGGAGTGCTGTCCCACAAAGTCACTCTGGGTAGTAATCATGATGATGGGCAGGCTGGCCGGAGTGTATTTGCGTCGCAGCTGCTTTGTAAGCTGAATACCGTTGATGTCCGGCATGTTAAGGTCGGTAATGACAAGGTCCGGTTTATTTTCAAGGGCAGCTTCGATGGCTCTGGAGGGGAAATCGAAAAGTACTGGCGTATGCCCCATGGCGTGGAGCTTGCTCTTGTAGATCCGCAGCATCATCTTGGAATCGTCCACAACAAATATTGTGAGTCCCCTGGTCTCTTTTTCCGGAGCCACGGCAGCAAGAACTTTTTCCGCCAGTTCATGGTGGCCCTGGCTCTGCATGAGGACCAGATAATGCTTTCTGATATCCGGATGAGCTTTGCCTGCAAGGTGGGAAATGGCCATATTGCTGAAAGACTCTTCCTGAATGAGACTTTCAAAGGTTTTATCCGCACCTGCATCAATGAGGGTGGCTACAATCTGGTTGGCATTTTCATTGCCGGGGGCGATCATGTTCTTGAGGCCTGCTGCCAGTATGGGAGAGAGGTTTTTATCCACAGCCCTTGCAGCGGCAAGGCGTACCTGTTCTTCAGGGTCTTCAAGACCTGTGGCAAGGCTGATGGCGGCTTTGGCAGCAGGCAGTCTTTCCATGGCTTCATAGGCGGCAAAGCGTACGTTTGCGTTTTCGGGTCTTCTGAACAGAATTTTCTGAATCGCGGGAATGGCACTTTTGTCACCGATGTTGCCAAGGACATTGAGGGTATGTACAAGGGCATCATCGTCTGATTCTTTCAGATTTTCCACCACAACGGGTACGGCTTTGTCTCCAATGGAAATCAGCTTGTCTATGGTCCAGTTGCGGACATCCACATAGTGTGAGTTAAGTAGCTGGGTGAGCCGCTGAAGTGCCGCCTGATCCTGTATTTCTCCCAAGGCTTCGATAATCAGCTGATCAGTACGGTTGTCTCCACGAATGGCTTCTGCCAGAAGGTGTATGGCTGTGGGCCCGCCGATTTCAGCAAGGGCGAATATTGCTTCCTGCTTGAGCTCCTCATCCCCGTAAAAAATAAAATCTGCAATGGCCCGGATGCAGGTCTGCGAGGCCATGAGACTTAAGGCTTTTATGGTCTCACGCAGAAAGTCAGCATCCGATTTGCGGGAAAGGTAATCCGAAAGAAGGGGAATGGCTTCTTTAACCTGAAGTTCTCCTGTAATGCGGATAAGGGGCAGGCGTTTGTCAAGGGTGTCTGCCTTAAGCTCCTCCAGGAGCAGGTCCTGGCAGGCACATGACTTGTCCAGCAGCAGATCATGTAGCCTGTTTTTTACTCCCGGGTCGCTAATGGGCAGCTCCAGCATATAGCATAAGGCCGGATGTACAACGCGATCTTCTGCTTTACTGATTTCATAAAGGGTTCGAATCTGGTTTTTTGGATCTATTTTCGGAAGAAACTGAAGCAGGGCTTTTGCCTTTACCATATCTTTTTCTGATATGCAGAACTTCAGTTCATCGATAAATTCGGAAATACTTATTTTTGTCATGGATTATTTCCTTATGACTGGCCTCTGAACTGATAAAAAATGGAGTTCAGGTATTTTTTTGGTTCAAAAAGAGCCGTTTCATTGCTTAAGGATTCCGTGGAGCCTATGAGAAGGTATCCGTCAGGCTCCAAAGCGCTGGCAATTTTTTGGTAGAGCTGTTTGCGGTCCTGGGGTGTGAAGTAGATGGCAACATTTCTGCAGAAAATAATATCAAATTTTCCAATGCCTGTGAAAGGTTTCATGAGGTTCATTTTTTTAAAAGAAGCCATGGCCCGGATTTCATCTTTGATACGCCAGTTATCGCCGTCTTTATTAAAGTAGCGCTGGAGTCTTTGGGGGGTGAGGCCCCGGGCTGCTTCAAATTTATTATAACGTCCGTAGCTGGCCTGGGCAACGGCAGCGTCGGATATGTCTGTTCCCACGAGACGGATATCATAATTTTTAAGGTCGAGGCCAAGTTCCTTCAGGGACATGGCAATGGAATAAATTTCCTGGCCTGTGGAGCTGGCCGCACTCCAGATGCGTATGGGAATTTTACCAACTATTTTTTTACCCTTCTGGCTTCGTTTGTCTACAAGATCCGGAATGATTTTATGCTGGAGCAGCTCAAAGGGGTGTTTGTCCCTAAAAAAATAAGTTTCATTGGTGGAGATGGCATCAATGACCCGTTTTTCAAGATCTTTTTTAAAATCCCTCTGGATTTTCTGGTAAAGATCCGTATAGGAGCTCGCTCCGAGTTCTTCCAGCAGAGGATGCAGTCGGGTTTCCACCAGATACTCTTTTCCAGCAGCAAGGGCAATGCCTGAAATATCAAGGATATACTTGGAAAAGAGAGCAAATTCTTGGGGAGTAATTTTTATCATGGGCCACCGGATTTTAAGGGCGAACGGTTTTCAGAATGGCTGAAGCAATATCGTTCAGGGAAACCACAATATCCGTAATGCCGGATTCAATGGGTTCTTTGGGCATCCCAAAAACGGTACAGCTGGCTTCATCCTGGGCAATGATGTGGGCTCCTGAGTTTTTCATTTCCCTTAAGCCTGCAGAACCGTCGGAACCCATACCTGTCATTATGACACCGGTAGCCCGGCCCACATAATGACTGGCAACGGAACGGAAGAGATAATCCGCAGAGGGACGGCAGCTGTTTTCCGGAGGGTCATCGGTAATTTTGATTACCCGGTTTTTACCATCTCCGGCAGCCACCACTTTCATCTGCTTTCCACCTGGAGCAATGTAGGCGATATTGCTCTTTATAATCTCTCCCTGCTCTGCTTCCTTAACCTGTATGGCACATTTGGCATTGAGGCTTTTGGCAAGGGATGCCGTAAAAATTGGCGGCATATGCTGGACAATGAGAATTGGTACTCCAATCTCACCGGGAAGCATGGGCATCATGCGGGCCAGGGCATTGGGGCCACCAGTGGAAATGCCGATGGCAACAATTTCAGATCTGGATCTGCGTGCAGCCAGTTTCTGCATGCGCTGACCGATATCACTTGCGGCAGTGCTGCTGGCAGAGGGAGCTGGGGCTGTTCCTGACAGAAATGTTTTCCGGACAGGGGGTGAGGGCATCCCACGGAGGCGCTCCCGTATGTCTTTCCTTCTCTGGAAGGTCTGTATGATGGGAACAAGGATGCTGCGTACCGCTGCCAGATTTTCTGCCATGGAACCGCTTTGGGGCTTGGGAACAAAATCAAAGGCCCCCAGTTCCAGGGCACGGATGGTGATATCGCTCCCACGGGTGGTGAGGGTACTGAGCATGACCACGCCGACTTCTGGGGCTATTCTGTGCAGTTCTTCCAGGACTTCAAGCCCGTTCATCTCGGGCATTTCAACGTCCAGGGTAATAAGATCCGGTTTCAGGGCAGATATACGGGAAAGGGCAACTTTACCATTATTGGCACTGCCCACCACCTGTACACCGGGAATGGTGGAAAGGATATCACTGACTATTTTCCGGTATACAATGGTATCATCAACAACAAGAATACGTAGCTGGCTCACGGATAAACGTTCCCTGATAAGAGGTCAAAGGGTAGCTGAGGATTGTCTGTTCAGCCTCTCTGGAGAAATGATGACTCCCTATTCTTCCAGTACGGTGTTGATATCCAGAAGCCCTATGAGTTTTTTTTCGGTTTTAAAGACTCCATGGAAAAAACGTCCCTGTACGCCGCCGATGTTGGAAGGTGGCGGTTCGATGCGGGAAGATTCTGCCAGCAGAACATCACTGATGCTGTCCACGAGAAGCCCTACCTGTTCATCTTTAAAATCAACTATGATATTGCGGTTGTCTTTGCCCGGCTCAACAGAAGAAAGTCCAAGTTTTATACCCAGATCAATGATGGTGACAATGCGCCCCCTGAGATTCAGTACACCCTGAACATAGTCCGCAGCCTGGGGCACGGTGGTGACTTCCGTAAGTTTGTTGATTTCCTGGATTCTCAGAATATCAATACCACAGAGGGCATCTCCGATATAAAAGGTTGCCAGCTCAAGTAAGCGGTCTTCCTGGTTATTTTTTTCCGTTTGTTTTTTCATGGGTGTTTTCCTCACAATGGGACCGGATGGGAATGTGGGGTGATCAGGTTCTCCTTTTCACCCACACACAAGGTTCATACAATACTTGCCATGGTATCCCGTATGGATATCAGCAGTTTTTCCCGGTCCAGTTTGATCTGGTAGTCATCAATACCCGCGGCCTGTCCTTTTATAATATCCTCTTCACCGGCAAGGGAGGTCAGGGCAATGACCGTAAGATGGGAAAAACGGGAATCCCCCTTTATTTTACGGGTCAGTTCAAAGCCATCCATGTTGGGCATTTCAAGGTCCGTGAGGACAAGGGCAATTTCATCCCCATGGGTTTCCAGAAGGGAGAAGGCTTCTACCCCGTCTTCAGCAACAAGAACCTCATATCCGTCTTCTGTCAGGAAACTTGTAACCTGATTTCTGAAAAATGCGGAATCTTCGGCAAAGAGAATCTTGGACCCTCCCTGTACAATTCCTTCGCTGTTCAGAACTGGTGCTGTGGCGGAAAGTCCCGTAAACCATTCCGGGTTGAGGGTTTTTACCACACCAAATATATCCACCATAAGGGTGGTACGCCCGCCTATGATCATGGAGCCCATGATACCCGGTTGCTTCAGCGTGCTGGCATCCACATTCAGGGTGGCTTCCACGGCGTCCACGGGCGGGCTGACCATCAGGCCGATTTCCTTGCCTGTGAATTTAAAGACTATGACTTCTACCTGTTCCCTTTCGGGAAGGGGCTGGATATTTGCCACTTCTCCCAGCTCATGAAGGGGCAGGGACCCGCCCCTGTACTGTACAACCCGTTTACCACCGACGTATTCAATATCCGTGGATTTAATACGTTCAATGCGTTCCACAAGGTTGAGGGGAACACTGAACTGCTCCTTTTCTGTATTGCGGAAAAGGAGGAGGGATGCTTTGTCTTCCTGCTTCTGGGTATTTTCGAGGAGTTCTTTTTCAGCATGGGCAAGGGTTTTGGAAGCGCCACTGGAGGAAAGGTCTGCCATTTCCGCAAGGGATGCCACATCAAGGATCAGGGCAACGCGTCCATCCCCCATGATGGTGGCACCGGCATAACCTTTGCAATCCTTCAGATGACGGCCAAGGGGCTTGACAACAATTTCTTCGGAATCCCTGAGCTGGTCCACCACAAGGCCATAGCGGAAGGTTCCTGTGGAAACTACGGCTATATTAATGGCGCTGTCGGCTCTGAACCTCCGGTCTTCCTGTTTTCTTGGTGCTGCGTCGCCTTTTTTTGGTGTTTTTTCATTACCTGAATCCAGCTGTGCGGATCTGCGGTCAGCAATGTTGACCCTTCTGTCTTCTTTTTCTTCCCCGGTTTCCGGGTCAATGAATGTTTTTTGAATGCCAAGCACATCGGACAGATCCAGAAGTGGGAGAAGGGTTCCTCTGAGGCGTACAACGGCTGCTTTTCCCACTTTTTCTATGCGTTCCTTGACCTGGGCTGCGGGTATACGCAGCAGCTCATTGAGGTTTACCTGGGGAATGGCGTAGCGCTCCTTGCCCACGGAAATGATCTGGCTGGGAATAATGGCCAGGGTCAGGGGCAGTTTAATGCGGATTATGGTTCCGGAACCAACCTTGGAATCAATATCCACAATGCCGCCAAGGCGATCCAGGTTGGTTTTAACCACATCCATACCCACTCCGCGACCCGATACGTCCGTTACCTGCTGGGCTGTGGAAAAACCGGGAAGAAAAATAAGATTGATTTTTTCTTTGGCAGACAGGGTCTGCATGTCCTGTTCAGAAATCAGGCCCTTGGAAAAGGCGGATTTTGAAATGGCTTCGGGGTCAAGTCCCTTGCCGTCATCTTCAATTTCTATGTTGACCTGACCTGCTTCATGGAAGGCCTTGAGCCGGATGGTTCCGGCTCTGGGCTTGCCGCTGCGCTGGCGGATATCCGGTGTTTCAATGCCATGATCTACGGAGTTTCTCACCAGATGGGTCAAAGGATCATTAATGGCTTCGATTATGGTTTTGTCCAGCTCAACTTCCTTGCCTTCAATTTTCAGGTTGATTTCCTTGTGGAGGGATTTGGAGAGGTCCCTTACAATACGGGTGAATTTATTGAAAACATTGGCAATGGGCTGCATGCGGGTCCGCATGATGGCTTCCTGAAGCTCGGAGGTGATCATGTCAATGCGCTGGCCTGCTGCTTCAATGGCCTGGGAGCTGCTGGTGGCAATGCCCTGGGTGAGCTGGTTGCGGCTCAGAACCAGCTCTCCGGCAAGGGTCATGAGGGTATCCAGCAGATTGACATTCACCCTCAGGGAAGCCTGGCTTTTCTGCTTGTCATTTTTATTTATACTGTCCGCTGTTTCCTCATCCTGATCTTCCATGTTTCCGGAAGACCAGGCCCCGGCTGTGGAAGCATAGGCCGTCTCCTGTGGAGGCGGCGGGGCAGCAGCAGGGGCACTTACTACAGGTTCCGATTTCAATATGGGAGCGGACTGTTTCGGTTCTGGTTCATATGGTTCAGGTACAGGTATTACAGGAGCCGCTTGTTCGGCGGTTTTCATCATGGGTTTTTCCGGAGGTGCCTTGGGAGGTACGGGGCTGCTTGCGGAAACCGGTGATTCCGGTCCGGCACTTTCCATGGTTGTTTCCGGTGGAATATGGTGAACGTATTCAGGATCCAGGTCCACCAGAATGGAGGCCATATCAGGTTCTATAATGGAGGCGAAAAGTATGAGAAAGGGAATTCTTCTTGGAAACTCATCTTCCAGCGTACCCACGGCTTCAAAGTCAATCTTAGAATCCAGTATGATACCGCTGTTGAGAAGAGAAGTAATGACATCCAGAGGGGATTTGTTTTTTTTCTGGATGTCCTGAAGCATGTCAAATTCCAGAAGATAGAGGAATTTTCCGTGCTTGAAGGCCTGATCCAGATCAAAGCGGGAGGCTTCCATGCGCGCCTGTCCCAGGGGGTGCTGTATGAATACTTTTTCACTCACGGTTTTTTTCTCCGCTTCAGGAAGAGAACCTTCGGTGATGGCTATCAGGGCCTGAAGAAGAGTGTCTATATTTACCTTGTTGCTGTTATCCACATCCTGTATCAGTTCCCTCAGTCGGTCAAAGGCCTGTAAGAGAACGGAAATGATTTCAGGTGTGGGAACCATCTCATGGCTGCGCACCAGTCCCAGAATGCTTTCAAGGTTGTGGGAAAGATCTTTAATGGTTCCAAGGCCCATGAATCCAGCGCCACCTTTTATGGAGTGTGCCGCCCGGAAGACGTTGTTGACCAGATCCTCATCAATGTCGGCCCCCTGGGCTTCAATGGCCAGGAGATCATTTTCGATATCTGAAAGGTGTTCCAGGGATTCTTCCACATACATGCGCAAGGTTTCGTCATCTTCAAAGATCATGGTGCGCCTCCGGGTATAGCGGATCCAGGTTTTTGGTCCCCGGCATCATGGGCACGGGGATTCAGGGTACGGGGCTGGGGTGGGGATGATGAAATATCTGTAAAGGGATTTTGGGATACTATCCTTAAATTCCTTTAAAAATATTCCGGTTTCCCATTTTTAAGTTAATCCGAAAATCTAATAAAGATCAGATTTCTAAGGCAAGGAGAACATCTGTTTGATTCATTGCAGAAAAGTATATCAGTATACAGAGGCTTTTGGCAAGGGTTCTTCGGGAATTCGGATCAGGCTTAAGGCCGTATGATTATTTTCAAGGGTCACCTGAAGCTTTGTATTGGGGCGTGCAACGGAGATCGGGGTGCCTGCTTCTTCTATGGTGAGAATGCGGTCCATGGAGGGAGGTGCGTCTGGGTGGAGAACTTCGACAACATCTCCTGCCACAAAACGGTTCCGGCAGATAATATTATGTAGGCCGGACAGTCCATTGGAAAGGATTTTGCCTACAAAAAGGGCTTTGGGGCCTTTCCCTTCAATATTTTCGGCATCAGGGTTTATGTCTTTGGGATTTTTCAGGTAGAAGCCTGTACCATAGCCCCGATGGTGGAGACTGTTAAGGCGCTGGTACCAGGCAGGATCTTCTTTGTATGCTACTGGATTTTTAAAAAAAAGATCCAGGGCTTCCCTGTAAGCGCCTACGGTTGCAGCCAGATAATGAATGCTTTTCATTCTGCCTTCTATCTTGAAGGAGGAGATACCAGCGGCAATCATTTCCGGGAGGTGAGAGATCATGCACAGGTCTTTGGAATTAAAAATATAGCTGCCCCTCTGGTCTTCCTGCAGAGGGAAATAATGGCCGGGTCTTTTAGCCTCAACTACGGTATAACTCCAGCGGCATGGATGGGCACAGTGACCACGGTTGCTGTCTCTGCCTGTCATGCAGCTGCTCAGGAGACAACGGCCTGAATAGGCAATGCACATTGCTCCATGGACAAAGCATTCCACTTCCAGGTTCTCCTGGCATAGGATCTGAATTTCTTCCAGGGGAAGTTCCCTTGCTGCATTGATCCGTCGGATACCCTGGTTTGCCCAGAACTTCAGGGCTGCCACATTTGTGGTGTTGGCCTGGGTACTCAGGTGGAGTGGGATGTGGGGAACGGTTTCCTTTGCCAGCATAAGGACTCCGGGGTCTCCCACAATAAGTGCGTCCGGTCCGCAGGCAGAGAGATCTTTGAGGTAGCTTTTCAGTTCCGGGAGCTCATGGCTTCTGGGGAAGATGTTGCATGCAACATAGACTTTTGCCTCAAGGCTGTGGGCCAGACGAACCGCTTCTTTAATTTCAGGCATGGAGAAGTTGCCGGAGAAATTTCTTAAGGAGAAATTTTGTCCTCCGAGATAAACTGCATCCGCTCCGTAGGTCAGGGCAATCTCAAGTTTTTCCATGTTTCCAGCAGGCGCAAGCAGTTCAACAGGAAGCTTTGATCTATGGATGTGCTTGCTCATGGGGGATGTTTTTTCCTGTAAGACTTTGAAGGCACAGATTATCCGGGCCAGGGGATGGGGATAATATGGCTCCCCGGTCTTAGGGTTGCCGCTGGGTTTTTATGGAAAGATGGTGCCCCCGGCAGGAATCGAACCTGCGCTCAAGGATTAGGAATCCTATGCTCTATCCACTGAGCTACGGGGGCACGTCAAAAAACCTTGGAGCTTATACAGACTTTTTATTCATTCCGCAAGAAAAATGGCAGCCCGTGGGTTAGGGTTTTGTTTTATTCTATAAAAAGCTGCTGGCCCGGATAGATGGTGCTCTGTCTGTTCAGGTTGTTAATCTGAAGAAAGCGCTGCAGGGGCATATTGTGCTTCATGGCAATGGTAAAAGGAGAATCTCCGGCCTGTACCCTGTATGCCTGACGCTGGGAGTTAATGGTTTTTACCTGCTGTGCAGCACCGGGAATCCGCAGGCGCTGGCCTATTTGGAGATTTGAGTCTGGAAGCTGGTTTGCGGCTATAATATCATTTGCCGACAGGTTGAATCTTCTGGAGATGTGCCAGAGCGTGTCTCCTCGTTGAACCGTGTAGGTCAGGGTCTGGCGCTGTTGGGTTGAGGGTGTGATGTTTTGTCTGGAAGAAGGTGTCTGGGCCAGTGAAGAACTGGCGGGTATCTTGATAACCTGTCCGGCCTGGATCAGGTTGGCCCTTCTGATATTGTTCTCCTGCATCAGATGACGTACGGATACCTTGTAGCGTGCTGCAATGGTTGACAGGGCCTCCCCGGGTTTCACCCGGTGATGAAGATATGCTCTCTGGGGTGGAGTGTCTTCATCAATGGATTCAATGGAAGCCAGGAAATGGTCTGTATAGCCTTGTGGTATTTTTAAAGTATAGTTTGTGTTGGGTAGCAGATCGTAGCGGAGTTCCGGGTTCAGATTTTTCAGGTCTTTCAAAGGTATGCCCGTTGCAGATGCAATGGCCTGCAGTGAGACCTGACGCTCTACGGATACGGTTTCAAAGGAAGGTGGTGTATCCAGGTCATTGGGGTCGAAACCGTATTTTTCCATATTCTGGATAATATGTACTGTGGCAAGGAAGCGTGGAACGTATTGTGCCGTTTCTCTGGGCAGCTTGGTGTAAAGGTCCCAGAAGTTATCCAGATAGTTGACATTCTGGCTTCGAATGGTTCTGAGCACTCTGCCTTCCCCGCAGTTGTATGCAGCGAGTACGGTGGGCCAGTCGCCAAAGAGTCGATGGAGTTCCGTGAGATAGGCAATGGCCGCATCCGTTGCCTTTTCAGGATCCATTCTTTCGTCTATGAGGAGGTCTCTTTTTAGACCAAAGCGGACACCTGTGGAGGGGATGAACTGCCAGAGCCCAAGTGCCCGTGCGCTGGAAAGAGCCTTTACCTGAAATCCTGATTCAATCAGCGGCAGCCATGCCAGTTCTTCGGGAAGGCCAGCCGCATGTATTTTTTCAAGTATCATATCCATATAGATCCCTGAGCGGCGGTAGGATCGTGCAAAAAAAGCTCTTTCCTGTCCGGTGAAGCGATCTATTTCCCGCTGAACATAGATGTTGTCAGGAATCTGTATGGCACTTTGCTTGCCTTTAATTCCCATGGTCTGTGAAAAGTAAACCTCCTGGATACGGCGGGCAATGGTCAGCCGAATATCATCTCTTTGTTGCAGATCCTCGGGGGTCAGGCTTTCAGTTCTGATTATTATGGCATAGGCCTGGTCCAGAGATTCAAGGGCGGCATCATATTCTCCGGCTTTCCAGAATTCATTGGCAGTATCATAAAAGTCCAGAGCCTGATCAAATGATGTTGTTGTGCCCTTCAGGTCCGGGGAGGCGGTGCGGGTGAGGTTGGTGGATGGCGGGATATGTGTTTTTTTCTTTGTCGTGACATGCTTTTGAGTAGCTTCATGTGGTTTATGGCTCTGTTTGAGCTTTCCGTTGCTGGTGTCCTGTGCTTGATGCAAAGATGCACAACCGGAAAAAAACAGGCTGGAGCAGAAGAGGCAAAGGATTAGACGTTTCATGCTGAAAGGACCTCGTATAAGAATTTTTGCAGCATTGCCGGCTTGATGATTTTGTAAGAAGTAGCCGATGTTGTTAATCTATCAAGATGTTTAGCTGTGGTTGTTTGAGAATGTAAAAATTTATGAGTAAACGTGTATTATAATTTAATGCAGGAAAGAGGCTTTGCTCTGTTTCTGTATTAAAAACATTTGGTATCTCTGTCGGTAATGTGAATTTGCTTTGCTCATAATATAAAAGTCAGTATTTTAACTGTTAATGTATTGAATCAAAAAGGTAGGATTTGCGCTGAAAGTCTGTTCCGTAACGGACGGTTTGTTTTAGATTTCATTTATAGTATTCAGCATACATTAAAAAAGTAACGCAAGGTGCTTGCCTGTGTCAATGATGAATTGTGCTTTCTGTGGCAGGTACTGGTTTAACCCTCAGTTAATTTTCATATGTCTTGGGTAGTGTTGCTTCGCTCATTGTAGGGTGACAGAGAAAGTTTTTAAATTTATAAATATAATTGATAGCATGATTGTATGAGGGGGGGGTTTTAAAATTTTTTTAAAAAAAAGCTTGTCAAGCATGGTTGGATTCGTTTAGAAGAAGGAGTTGTCTTTGAGGGCCAACGTAGCTCAGCTGGCCAGAGCGGCTGACTTGTAATCAGCGGGTCGGGGGTTCGAATCCCTTCGTTGGCTCCAAAAAAAGACGGTGGGGTTCCCGAGTGGTCAAAGGGAGCAGACTGTAAATCTGCCGGCCAAGCCTTCGGAGGTTCAAATCCTCCCCCCACCACCATCTTAACGGTCTTGTAGAAGATTTTTTTGCAAAAATGCTTGCAATGAAATCGCAATTGTACTACATGGCTGCCTGCAAAACAAAAGAGTGGTTCTTCATAAGAACCTTCTGGCGGGAGTAGCTCAGTTGGTAGAGCATCAGCCTTCCAAGCTGAACGTCGCGAGTTCGAACCTCGTCTCCCGCTCCAGTTAAATTCGTCAGGTTTTTTACCTGATGTTTTGAAGGCAATAAGTGTGCCCATGTAGCTCAGCCGGTAGAGCGCATCCTTGGTAAGGATGAGGTTCACCAGTTCGATTCTGGTCATGGGCTCCATTTGTTGCTTATTTTTTATTTGAGGTTTTTCGAGTGGGTCCGACGTCGTGTGAAGAGGCGGACGCAATCCTTCGGAGAAAACGATCAAGCAGGTTTTTTTAGGAGGCGAATCAATGGCTAAGGCAAAATTTGAGCGCACGAAGCCGCATGTGAACGTCGGGACCATTGGGCATATCGACCACGGCAAGACTACCCTGACGGCAGCGATCACCAAGACCTGTGCAGCAAAAGGTCTTGGACAGAAAGTGGATTATGATAATATCGATAAGGCTCCGGAAGAGCGTGAGCGCGGTATTACCATCTCAACCTCCCATGTTGAGTATGAGTCTGTAAAGCGTCATTATGCCCATGTGGATTGCCCGGGTCATGCGGACTACATTAAAAACATGATTACTGGTGCAGCCCAGATGGATGGTGCCATCCTTGTGGTTTCAGCCAGTGATGGTCCTATGCCCCAGACCCGTGAGCATATTCTTCTTGCGCGTCAGGTAGGTGTTCCCCGTATTGTTGTTTTCCTGAACAAGTGTGACATGGTGGACGACGAAGAGCTTATAGAGCTTGTTGAGATGGAGCTTCAGGAGCTTCTGGATAAGTATGATTTTCCCGGAAGTGATACTCCTATAGTTCGTGGTTCAGCGTTGAAGGCACTGGAGTCCGATGATCCTGATTCGGAAGACTGCAAGTGTATCTGGGCTCTTCTGGATGCCGTTGACAATTATATTCCTGAGCCTGAGCGTGATGTGGACAAAACCTTCCTGATGCCTGTGGAAGACGTCTTCTCCATCTCCGGTCGAGGTACTGTTGTTACTGGTCGCATTGAGCGTGGTATTGTCAAGCCCGGTGAAAACGTTGAAATTGTTGGTATCCGTGCGACTATCAAGACCGTATGTACCGGTGTTGAGATGTTCCGCAAGCTTCTGGATGAAGGTCGTGCCGGCGATAACGTAGGTCTCCTTCTCCGCGGTACCAAGCGTGACGAGGTAGAGCGTGGTCAGGTAGTATCCAAGCCTGGCACCATCACTCCCCACACCAAGTTTCAGGCGGAAGTCTATATTCTCTCTAAGGACGAAGGTGGTCGTCATACTCCGTTCTTCAGCGGATATCGTCCCCAGTTCTTCTTCCGTACTACGGATATTACCGGCATTATGAATCTGCCGGAAGGTGTTGAGATGATTATGCCCGGTGATAATGTTACCATTACTGCCGAGCTAATTGCCCCCATCGCCATGGAAAAAGAACTTCGTTTTGCTATTCGTGAAGGTGGCCGTACCGTTGGTGCGGGTGTTGTTTCTGAAATTGTTGCCTAATCCAAGGAGAGTCCGGTGAGAGTTATTGTAACGCTGAACTGCACAGAGTGTAAGCAGCGCAACTATACTACGACCAAGAATAAGCGGACCACTCCGGATAAGCTGGAGTTCAGTAAATATTGCAGATTCTGCAAGCATCACACCAAGCACAGAGAAACCAAGTAGCGCTCTTTTTTGATGATAGTAAAGACCTGTCGGCAGATTTTGTCGGTCGGCAGGTCTTTTATGCAGGCCAGTAGCTCCAATGGTAGAGCGGCGGACTCCAAATCCGTAGGCTGGGGGTTCGAGTCCCTCCTGGCCTGCCAAATCAAAAACATGAAGCTTGGTTTGATCATAGCTGAAAACGGGGCAGGGTGTTATGGGACGCTTATTAAAAAAGAAAACAGATAAGCAGGTTCAGAAAAAAAAGCTGAAGTTAAAGGCTGGTCAGGATGAAAATGCTGAGTCCCCATCTGAAAATGTAAAACCCCACAAATCTGGTGAGATCAGTATATCTCAGGCAGACAAAGCATCCAAAACACCTCAGGGAAGCCGCTCGGTTGCAAAGCCTGACAAGAAAACGGCTGTAACTAAGGGGCTTGAGTTTTTTCAGGAGGCCCGTGCGGAGCTTTCAAAGGTTGTGTGGCCATCCAGGCAACAGGCAATGGCTTCTACCGGGGTTGTGATTGTTCTAGTGCTTATATTGTCTTTCTTTCTGGGGGTTGCCGATGCTGTTCTCACCCGTCTGGTTCGGCTTGCTTTGAATTGGTGATTATGGGGGGGATATGGTTAAAAGATGGTATGTTGTACATGTGTATTCGGGATTCGAGGGCAAGGTGAAACGCTCTCTGGAGGAACGGATCGCAAGCTCCCCCCTGAAGGATTACTTTGGTGAGATCATCGTTCCTACGGAAACAGTGGTGGAGTTGGTAAAGGGGGAGCGAAAAGAATCTTCCCGGAAGTTTTACCCCGGTTATATTTTGGTGCAGATGGCTCTGACAGACCATACCTGGCATCTTGTTAAAGATACTGCTAAGGTTACAGGTTTTCTTGGTGGCAGAGACAAGCCGGCACCCATTACAGATGCTGAAGTGGATCAGATTCTTCGGCGGATGGAAGCGGGCAAGCAGAAGCCGCAGCCAAAATATCATTTTGAACCCGGCGATGAAATTCGGGTGATTGACGGACCCTTCACAAACTTTAACGGTACGGTTGAAGAAGTCAATCCGGAAAAAGGGAAGATCAAGGTCTTTGTCAGTATTTTTGGCCGATCGACTCCCGTTGAGCTGGAGTTCGTACAGGTTACCAAGCTTTAAGGTGTAAGGAGTACAGACCAAGATGGCAAAAAAAGTGATGGCGCAAATAAAGCTCCAGGTTTCTGCGGGGAAAGCGAACCCTTCTCCCCCCATCGGTCCGGCTCTGGGGCAGCATGGCGTTAATATAATGGATTTCTGTAAAGCTTTCAATGCGCGTACGCAGAATGATGCGGGCATGATTATTCCTGTTGTGATTACAGTATATCAGGATCGTACGTTTACCTTTATAACCAAGACGCCTCCTGCGTCCGTACTCCTGAAAAAGGCCGCAAAAATTGCTTCGGGTTCAAGCAATCCGAAGCTGAACAAAGTGGCAAAAATCAGCCGGAATGAGGTTGAAGAAATCGCCAGGCTCAAGATGCCGGATCTCAACGCCTATGACCTGGATACCGCTGTGAAGATCATTTCCGGTACTGCCAGAAGCATCGGTATCGAGATTGTTCAGTAAAATAAGGAGTCGGAAAAAATGCCGAAGCGCGGTAAGAAATATCTGGAAACGGGCAAAGGTCATGATTTCACGGCAAAATTAGGTTTGCGGGAAGGCATAGAGCTTGCCCTTGAAACCACATATGTGAAATTTGATGAGAGTGTGGATGTTGCCGTACGTCTTGGGGTTGATCCCAGGCATGCGGATCAGATGGTCCGCGGTACCTGCATTCTTCCTAATGGTCTTGGCAAGGAAGTTCGGGTGCTGGTTTTTGCCAGAGGCGAAAAAGCTAAGGAAGCTGAAGAAGCTGGCGCTGACTATGTAGGTCTTGAAGATCTTGTGGAAAAAATCCAGGGCGGCTGGTTTGATTTTGATAAAGCCGTAGCTACGCCTGATACCATGGGTGTTGTGGGTAGAATTGGTAAGCTTCTTGGTCCCAGAGGACTGATGCCCAACGCCAAAACCGGTACTGTAACATTTGATGTTGCCCGGGCAGTTGATGAACTGAAGGCGGGTAAGATCGATTTCAGGGTAGAAAAAGCAGGAATTGTTCATGCCCCCATGGGTAAGAAGTCCTTTGGTCCTGAGAAGCTGGAAGAAAATATCCGGGCATTTCTGGACAGCATTATGAAGCTAAAGCCTTCTGCTGCCAAGGGTGCATATATTCGCGGCATGGCTGTTTCAACAACCATGGGCAGGGGTGTGAAGGTGGATACCCTTACTTTGAAGTAAAAAAACTGTCTGAATTCAGGTGAAGCAAATGGGGGGGAGGCTGTATGTCCTCCCTGCTTTTTCACATAAACCGGAAATACCGGTGCTGTCAGAGACAGTAGGTACACATGGAGTGTGTAAACGGCGCTGCCGACCTACCGAGACAGAAGATGTTTGGGTTTGGCCGGCACCTCCATGCAAATTTAAAAAGAAAGGGGGTGTTAGGAAATGAAGCTGTCCGAAAAAGAAGCGCTTGTGCAGAAATTGCACGAAGGTCTCGCCAGTGCACAGATTGCTATTGTTGCGGATTATAAAGGACTGAATGTAGAACAGTTCTCCCGTCTCAGACGGGAACTCCGGGAAGCTGGTGCAGAAATTCAGGTTGTTAAGAATACTCTTCTTAGGCGGGCCTCGGAAGGAACCAGGGTTGATGTTATACGGGACCACTTTAAAGGCCCAAGTGCCATTTGCTTCAGCACAACGGATCCGGTTCTTCCTGCAAAGGTTCTTACCAAGTTTGCAGAAGCCAATGATAAGTTGGAAATCAGGGTTGCTGTCCTCGAAGGAAAACCCTTAGGACTTGCTGATCTTAAAGCTCTGTCTGAACTTCCGAGCCGTGAAGAGCTGCTGGCACAGGTACTTTCTACTATGATTGCAGTACCTACCGGTTTTGTCCGCGTTATCAATGCTGTTCCCAGTGGTCTTGTGAATGTCCTGACGGCCATCAAAGACCAGAAAGAAGCTGCCTGATACTTTGGCATGCAGGCAGATCGTTTACTATTATCCTTATTTATTATAAAAACGCTTGTTTTTTGGAGGCTTGATCCATGGCTGAAATTACCAAACAGGATGTAATTGATTTTATTGCAAACATGACAGTTCTTGAGCTTTCCGAGCTTGTTAAGGAACTTGAAGAGAAATTCGGTGTATCTGCTGCTGCTCCCGTTGCCATGGCTGCTATGCCTGCCGGTGCTGCTGCTGCTCCCGCTGAAGAAAAAACCGAATTTGACGTTATTCTTGTGGCTGCAGGAGACAAGAAGATTAACGTTATCAAGGAAGTACGTGCCATTACTGGTCTTGGTCTCAAAGAAGCCAAGGATCTTGTTGAAGGTGCGCCCGCTCCCGTCAAAGAAGGTATTGCCAAGGAAGAAGCAGATAAGTTCAAGGCGCAGCTTGAAGAAGCTGGTGCAAAGGTTGAGCTTAAGTAGTCGATTCCTGTCTTGTCCTGTCGTTTTCACCATCCGTTCACATAAACGCTGTTGCGGAATTAAGTCCGTGGGCCCTGGCTCGCGGACTTGTTCCGCTGTTGCGTAAGCAATCGGGGAGAAGCCATGTCCGGAAGCCCTCTGGCCAACAAGCGTGTGAGAAAGCGTTTCGGCGGAAAGCACACCATTATTGATATCCCGGATCTTATCGGGATGCAGCGGGAATCTTATGAGAGATTTCTTCAAATGGATGTGACGCCGGATCAACGTCGGGACATCGGTCTGCAGGCGGTCTTTAAATCTGTTTTCCCAATCAAGGATTTCACGGGAACCGCATCACTGGAGTTCGTGTCCTATGATTTCGGTGAGGTGAAGCACTCAGTAAGCGAGTGTATCCATCGTGGAATGACCTATGAAATTTCTGTGCGTATCCGGGTCCGTCTTGTCGTCTATGACGTGGATAAAGATGCGGGTACCGTAACCATAAGGGATATAAAAGAGCAGGAAATTTATTTTGGGACCGTGCCTCTGATGACGCCCCGGGGTACTTTCATTGTGAATGGTACCGAGCGTGTTGTGGTCAGCCAGCTTCATCGGTCCAGTGGTGTTTTCTTTGATCATGACAAGGGAAAGACCCACTCCAGCGGAAAAATTATTTACACGGCCAGGGTGATACCTGTGCGCGGGTCCTGGATTGATATGGAAATTGATCCTAAAGATATTGTATATATCCGGATCGACCGCCGCCGTAAATTCCCTGTGACCATCCTGTTCAAGGCCTTTGGATATACCAACGAAGATCTTCTGGCTTATTTCTATCTGAAAGAGCGTATTGAAGTCCGTGGTGAAGAATATTTTAAGGCCTTTAATGAACAGAGCCTTAAAGGACAGCGGGCCAGCGAAGATGTCCTGGATCCTGAAACTTCAGAAGTTATTGTCCGTAAAGGCCGTTTTTTCACCAAAAGGGCCATACGCCAGCTTAGAAACCTTGGTGTTACTGAGCTGAAGGTAAATGCGGAAGAGCTGATTGACCGGGGTGTTGCGGCAGATATTCTTGATCCTGAATCGGGGGATCTGATAGTTAAAGCCGGTGATATTCTTGAAGAAGAAATTCTTGCCCGCATGCAGGAAAGTGGTGTGCGGGATTTTGAGCTTCTTTTTGTGGATGCCAACTACAGTGCTGACTGTATACGTAAAACTCTGATGGCGGATAAAACCACATCCAGGGAAGAAGCCCTTGTTGAAATATACCGAAGGCTTAGACCGGGTAATCCTGCCACTCCAGAAGTGGCTTTAGAGTTTATAGATCATCTCTTTTTCAAGGCTGCTTATTATGATTTCTCGGGAGTGGGCCGCCTGAAAATGAATCATCGCCTTGGTATAAATACTCATATTGATGTGCGCACCCTTCGCAAGGAAGATATTCTGCTGACCGCCAGAACCCTGGTGGAACTGCGGGATACCCAGGGCGTGGTGGATGATATCGATCACCTTGGTAACCGCCGCGTGCGTGCCGTTGGCGAGCTTTTGGAAAACCAGTATCGCATTGGTCTTGTGCGTATGGAGCGCGCCATCAAGGAGCGTATGAGCATGCAGGAAGTTGATACCCTCATGCCCCATGATCTGGTGAATCCCAAGCCCGTTTCTGCAGTGGTTAAGGAATTTTTCGGGACCAGTCAGCTTTCCCAGTTCATGGATCAGACCAATCCCCTTTCTGAAACAACTCATAAACGTCGTCTTTCCGCCCTGGGACCCGGTGGTCTGACCCGTGAACGTGCAGGCTTTGAAGTCCGTGACGTGCATCCTTCCCATTACGGCAGGATCTGTCCCATTGAGACACCGGAAGGTCCCAACATCGGTCTGATTGTATCTCTGTGTACCTATGCAAGGGTCAATGATTTTGGATTCATTGAAACGCCTTATCGTATGGTTCGGGAAGGGCTGGTTTCAACGGATGTTCGCATGCTGTCCGCCTTTGAGGAAAAAGATCACCCCATTGCCCAGGCCAATGCCGTTGTGGGTGATGATGGGCGGTATGTGAATCCCCTTGTGACTGCCCGTATTGCCGGTGAATTTCAGATGGTTCCCGCCGGTGAAGTAGAGATGATGGATATTTCACCCAATCAGCTGGTGAGTGTGTCTGCCTCTTTGATTCCCTTCCTTGAAAATGATGATGCCAACAGGGCACTCATGGGTTCCAACATGCAGCGTCAGGCTGTTCCCCTGACCCGGACGGAAGCACCCCTTGTGGGAACCGGTATAGAGGGTGTTGTGGCCAGAGATTCCGGGGTCGCCATTGTCTGCAGACGGGATGGCGTGGTTGTGAACGTGGATGCTTCCCGCATTGTGGTTCGACATGAACTGAAAGAGGGGGAATCCCTCGACAATCAGGTAAGTATTTATGCCCTTTCTAAATTTACCCGTTCCAATCAGAACACCTGCTTTAATCACCGTCCCATTGTTCAAATGGGTCAAAGGGTTGTTAAGGGTCAGGTGCTGGCTGATGGTCCCTCCACAGAGCAGGGTGAGCTGGCTTTGGGTAAAAATGTCACCGTGGCTTTCATGCCCTGGGGCGGATACAACTTCGAGGACTCTATTCTTCTCAGTGAACGTTTGGTGCAGGATGGTGTTTTCACTTCCGTCCATATTGAGGAATTTGAGGTTGTAGCCAGGGATACCAAGCTTGGTAAGGAAGAAATTACCCGGGATATTCCCAATGTCGGTGAAGAGGCATTGAAAGATCTGGATGATTCAGGAATTATTCGTCTTGGAGCTGAAGTAGTTCCCGGAGATATTCTTGTGGGTAAAATAACCCCCAAGGGTGAAACTCAGCTTTCTCCTGAGGAAAAGCTTCTTCGGGCTATTTTCGGTGAAAAAGCCGGTGACGTGAAAGATACCTCCCTGCGGGTACCTCCCGGCGTTGAAGGTATTGTTATTGATGCAAAGGTCTTTTCCCGCCGAGGCGTGGATAAGGATGAACGTACCAGAAGTATTGAGGATGAAGAAATCCGTCAGTATGAAAAAGACAGGGACGAGCGTATTGCCATCATTGAAGAAGCGGCATTGCAGAGAATTCTTGGCCTTCTCATGGGCCAGACTGTTCAGAGTGATCTGCGTAAGGCGAAAAAGACCCTGCTGTCAGCTGGTACGGTTGTGGATGCTTCTGCCCTTGAAGGACTTTCCGTTTCTCAGTTAGAAGGGCTTATCCTTGAAGATGCCGCAGTCACCGAACGTGTACATGGGGTGATAGATCTTTGGCGCAGTGAGATAGATAATTCCCGCCAGGTTTTTGAAGAGCAGGTAAGTCGCTATGAAAAGGGTGATGATCTGCCCCCCGGCGTGATTAAAATGATCAAAATTTATGTGGCCATCAAGCGTATCCTTTCTGTTGGGGACAAAATGGCAGGACGTCACGGTAACAAGGGTGTTGTTTCCCGTATTCTGCCGGTGGAAGATCTCCCATACTTTGAAGACGGCAGCTTCGTGGATATGGTTCTTAATCCTTTGGGTGTGCCTTCCCGTATGAACGTCGGACAGATTCTGGAAATTCATCTGGGCAGGGCGGCCCGTTGTCTGGGGCAGCAGTTGGATGAAATGATACGTAAAAAGGACAGCGACGCCCTGCGTGATAAAATGGGTCGTATTTTTAAATCCCAGGCTGAGATGGAAGAAAGTATTAATGAGTCCGATGATCAAAATCTGATAGCCCTTGCAGGCCGCTACAGAAGGGGCGTGCATATGGCAACTCCGGTTTTTGACGGTGCTCAGGAGTCTGAAATCAAGGCGTTGCTGGAAGAGGCCGGAGTCAGTGTTTCGGGTCAGGCAACCCTCTATGATGGTCTTACGGGTGAGGCCTTTGACGGTCCCATTACCGTAGGAACCATGTATATGCTTAAACTGCACCATCTGGTTGATGATAAACTCCATGCCCGTTCCATCGGCCCCTATTCTCTGGTGACCCAGCAGCCTCTGGGCGGTAAGGCCCAGTTTGGTGGGCAGCGTCTTGGGGAGATGGAAGTCTGGGCCATGGAAGCCTATGGTGCCGCCCATGCACTGCAGGAATTTATCACGGTCAAGTCCGATGATATGGCAGGACGAACACGCATGTATGAAAAAATAGTCAAGGGTCAGAACGTTCTGGAACCCGGCCTGCCGGAATCTTTCCGGGTACTTATTAAAGAATTGCAGGCGCTGGGTCTTGATGTCAACCTGATCGAAGGTGAATAAGGAGGAGGGATACTTGGAAACTCTGTATGATTTTTTTGCCAAGCCGATGGACCCGAGAAAATATTCGGGAGTTCAGATTTCCCTAGCTTCTTCCCAGACGATCCGAGACTGGTCCTTTGGTGAGATTACCAAGCCGGAAACCATCAATTACCGGACTTTCAAGCCTGAGAGGGATGGCCTCTTCTGCGCCAAGATCTTTGGACCCACCAAAGACTATGAGTGTAACTGCGGTAAATATAAGCGGATGAAGCACAGGGGCGTGGTCTGTGAAAAATGTGGTGTTGAAGTCATTCAGTCCAAGGTACGCAGGGACCGTATGGCACACATTGAGCTGGCCTGTCCTGTGGCGCATATCTGGTTTTTGAAGAGTCTGCCCAGCAAGATTGGTAACCTTCTGGATATAACCCTGAAGAATCTTGAAAAGGTTCTCTATTTTGATTCCTATGTGGTGGTTGATCCCAAGGAGACAGGACTTTCAAGACTTCAGCTGCTTTCCGATGAAAAATATTATGAGGCACTGGATCTTTATGGTGAAGGGGCTTTTGAGGCGGGAATTGGCGCAGAGTCCATCCAGCGACTGCTGGAAACCATGGACATGGAAACTATTTATCATCAGCTCCGGGAGGATATTTCAGCAACCACTTCCGTTGCAAAGCGTCAGAAATTATCCAAGCGGCTGCGCATTGTGGATGCTTTCCGGAATTCAGGCGTAAGCCCGGTCTGGATGATTCTGGAAACAGTGCCGGTTCTGCCTCCGGATCTGAGGCCTCTTGTGCCCCTGGAAGGTGGTCGTTTTGCTACTTCAGACCTGAACGACCTGTACCGGAGGGTCATCAACCGGAACAACCGTCTCAAGCGGCTGATGGACTTGAAAGCCCCGGATATTATCGTTCGCAATGAAAAGCGGATGCTTCAGGAATCCGTGGATGTGCTTTTTGATAACGGTCGTCATGGTCGCGTGGTCACGGGTACCAATAAAAGGCCATTGAAATCCCTTTCTGATACCTTGAAGGGAAAGCAGGGGCGTTTTCGTCAGAACCTTCTTGGTAAGCGTGTGGATTATTCCGGCCGTTCCGTTATTGTGGTCGGACCGAACCTTCGTCTGCATCAGTGTGGTATTCCTAAAAAAATGGCCCTGGAGCTTTTCAAGCCCTTTATTTATCATCATCTGGAACAGAAAGGTCTGGTTTCCACGGTCAAGAGCGCCAAGAAGATGGTGGAGCGGGAGACGCCGGAAGTCTGGGATACCCTTGATGAAGTGGTCAAAGAGTATCCTGTGATGCTGAACCGTGCTCCGACTCTCCACAGGCTTGGTCTTCAGGCCTTTGAGCCTGTCCTCATAGAAGGGAAGGCCATCCGTCTGCATCCTTTGGTATGTACTGCCTTTAATGCCGACTTTGACGGTGACCAGATGGCTGTGCATCTGCCCCTTTCCGTAGAGGCCCATATTGAGGCCCGGGTGCTGATGCTGGCCAGTAATAATATTTTAAGTCCCGCCAATGGTGAGCCCATCATTATTCCTACCCAGGACATTGTTCTGGGCCTTTACTATCTGACCCAGAAAATTGAAGGGGTGAAGGGTGAAGGAACCCGTTTTGCCAATGTGATGGAAGTCAGGCAGGCCTATGATGCTGGCGAAATTTCCATGCATGCCTCCATTGTTGTGCGTATGAAGGATGGCAGCCGGGTGGATACCACCACGGGTCGCGTTCTGCTTTGGGAGCTGATTCCCGATGCCATGGTTTCCAGTTTCAATCATATCATGGTAACCAGTCAAGAAGACCTGGATCTGGTGCAAAAGGCCCTTGCATCGGGTGCACGTTTCACGGAAGTAGCTCAGCAGTATTCCAAGAGTGCCGATGTTTATCACAACGCCTACATTGGCTTTCTGGATCCCAAGGAATTTTCCCGTGTTTTCGGGATAAAGGGGCCTGCCGTACAGCAGCTTTTTGCCATGGAACCCGGTAGCCTGTCTCCCCTTATGGAAGACGGCGGGCAGTATCACTTTTTTGAAGTTGTCGACAGGCAGATGGAGATACCATTTTCCGTTGTTAACAAAGTCATGGACAAGGGAACTATCCGGAAGCTTGTGGATTATGCCTATAGAAACCTCGGACCCAAGGGAACAGTTATTCTAGCGGATCGTCTGAAGGATCTTGGCTACAGTATCTCCACAAAAGGCGGTCTTTCCGTTGGTATCGATGATATGATTATTCCGGATAATAAGTGGGATATTCTCAAGGATGCTGAAGATAAGGTTGCTGAGATTAACCGTCAGTACACCGAGGGTCTTATTACTCAGGGTGAAAAATATAACAAAGTTGTGGATATCTGGGCCAGAGGAACCGATGACATTGCCAATTCCATGATGGATGGCATGAAAAAAACCAAGCGCCATGAACATGCGGAAGAAGGGGCAGTAGACCGCATGAACGCCATCTTTATGATGGCCGACTCCGGTGCCCGTGGTTCCAAGGATCAGATGAGACAGCTTGCTGGTATGCGTGGCCTCATGGCCAAGCCTTCCGGTGAGATTATTGAGACTCCCATTACGGCCAACTTTCGTGAAGGTCTTACGGTTCTTCAGTATTTCATCTCTACCCATGGTGCCCGTAAAGGTCTTGCGGATACAGCTCTTAAGACGGCAAACTCCGGGTATCTGACCCGTCGTCTTGCTGATGTGGCTCAGGATTGTGCTGTGACTGAGACGGATTGCGGCTCAGTGAGCGGTATTGAGGTGCATGCTCTGACGGAGGGGGGGGAAATCATTCAGCGTCTTGGGGAGAGGGTTCTTGGTCGTGTGACCCTTGAGGATATTCTGGATCCCTTTACCGATGAATCCATTGTGCCTGCCAATGTTGAAATTGATGAAAAAGTTCTTGAAATAATAGAGAATGCAGGTATTAATGCTGTTAAAATCCGTTCTGTGCTTACCTGCAGAGCGGAAAGGGGGGTCTGTGCCCGCTGCTATGGTAGGGATCTGGCTTATGGCCTTCCCGTGGAAGTGGGGCAGGCCGTTGGAATTATTGCTGCCCAGAGCATAGGTGAGCCTGGAACCCAGCTGACCATGCGTACCTTCCATATCGGCGGAACGGCTTCGAGGCGCGTGGAGCAGGCTGACCTTAAGGCCCGGATGGAAGGAACTGTCCGCTTTGACGGTATTCAGGTGGTAACCAATGCCGAGGGAAATACTGTGGTCATGAACCGTCGTGGTGGTGAATTTGCCATTATGGGGGATACGGGTCGTGAGCTGGAGCGTCACCGGGTGATTTATGGCGCTACGGTTAAGGTGGAGGATGGTCAGAGGATAAAATCCGGTGAGCTGCTGGCTGTATGGGACCCTTTCACAACCCCCATCATCACGGAAGTGGATGGTGTGGTCAAGTATTCGGATATCTACTCGGGTAAAACCATGCAGGAGCAGGTGGACCCCGTAACGGGTAAGGCCAGCCGGACAATTATGGAATCCAAGCTTGCTGATATCCGTCCACGTATTTCCATACGGGATGAGAGCGGGAAAACGGCTGTTTTGTCCACAGGTTCCGGCATGGCCAGATATTTTCTTCCTGTGGGTGCGGTTCTTATGGTGGAGGAAGGAGATGAGGTCCGTGCCGGTGATATTCTGGCCAAGCTCCCCCGTGCCACCACGAAAACCAAGGACATTACAGGTGGTCTTCCCCGTGTAGCAGAACTCTTTGAGGTAAGAAAACCCAAGGAGACCGCTGTTCTTAGTGAGATAGACGGATATGTAGCTATTTCCAAGGGAACAAAAGGTAAGCAGAAAGTAACCATTAAGCCCGTGGATGTAGGTGAAAAATGTGAGTACCTGATTCCCAGAGGCAAGCATCTTAACGTATATGACGGTGATTATGTGCGCGCTGGTGAACAGTTGTGCGGAGGTTCCGTCAACCCCCAGGATATTCTCAATATTAAAGGTGAGATTGCTCTGGCCGCCTATGTTGTGGACGAGGTTCAGGAGGTTTACCGTCTTCAGGGTGTACGTATTCATGATAAGCATATTGAAGTCATAGTGCGTCAGATGATGCGCATGGTTAAAATTGTGGAGGTCGGAGATACGGATTTTATTCTGGAGGAAAGTATTGACCGGAAGGTCTTTGAGCGGGTTAACCGGGAGGTTGTTGCCAAGGGGGGGAGTCCGGCTCAGGGTGAACCCTTGATTCTGGGTATTACCAAGGCCTCCCTTGCCACAGAGAGTTTTATTTCTGCCGCTTCTTTCCAGGAAACCACAAAAGTTCTTACTGAAGCAGCAATTCGGGCTAAAATTGATGACCTCCGTGGCTTAAAGGAAAATGTGATAATGGGTCGCCTTATCCCTGCAGGTACAGGGATTGACGAGTATCGGGGGCTGGAGATAAAGGTCCTTGAAGACATTATTGCTACAGTAGAAGAAGAATAGTTTATTGACAAGTCGGATATGTCTGTATAAAAATAAACATTTTGTCGTAATGGTATTCGGGTCCATTGGAAAGGAGAGAACAAAAAGATGCCAACCATTAACCAGCTCGTCCGGAAAGGACGCAAGCGTATGGTCAGTAAGGTCAGTACGCCGGCGTTGAAGGGGGGGCCGCAGAAGCGGGGTGTTTGTACCCGCGTCTACACCACAACACCGAAGAAGCCTAACTCGGCCCTTCGTAAAGTGGCAAGGGTCCGGTTGACCACGGGAGTAGAGGTTTCAGCCTATATTCCTGGTATTGGTCACAACCTTCAGGAACACTCCGTTGTGCTTGTGGCAGGTGGCCGTGTAAAAGACCTTCCGGGTGTGCGCTATTCCATCGTTCGTGGGGCACTGGACACCCTGGGTGTTGCGGATCGGAAGAAGAGCCGGTCCCTTTACGGTGCTAAGAAACCCAAGTGATGAGAAAAGAGAGAGTATAGGGAATGCCCAGAAGAAGAGAAGTTCCGGAGCGGAAAATGATCCCGGACGCAAAGTACGGAAGCGTCCTTATGAGTCAGTTCATTAACAAGCTGATGCGGGATGGCAAGAAGAGTACCGCCGAATCCATCCTCTATGATGCCTTTGATATTCTGGCTGAAAAAAACGGAGAAGCTCCGCTTGAAACCTTTGAAAAGGCTCTGGAGAATGTCAAGCCCATGCTGGAGGTTAAGTCCCGGCGTGTGGGCGGCGCCTCCTATCAGGTGCCTACGGATGTGAGGCCAAAAAGACGAACGGCCCTTGCCATTCGGTGGCTTATCACTTATGCCCGTGCACGGGGTGAAAAGACCATGGCCAGCCGGCTGGCGGCGGAGTTTCTCGATGCTGCCAACAAGCGTGGGGCTTCCGTGAAAAAGCGTGAAGATACCCACCGTATGGCTGAAGCCAACAAGGCATTTGCCCATTATCGTTGGTAGCCGACGGTCTTAAGCGGAAAAGCCGGGATTCTGGAAAGAATCAGGACATAACAGACCGGCGAGAAAGATAAGAATTCAATCCGCAGGCATAGCACTGGCAGGCTCCGGAGTGTATCAGGAAAAGAAGCAGGTGGAGCTGCTGTAAGGGTGCCGGTATGAGGCTAACAGAGAAACTAATGGAAAATTTGATACTATGATGAACGCGAAAATCAGAATCAGGCTGCGGGCCTACGATCACAAGCTGCTGGATCAGTCTGCGCTGGATATCGTGGATACCGCCAAAAAGACCGGTGCCAAGATAGTCGGTCCGATTCCGCTTCCGACGAGCATAAACAAGTTTTGTGTTCTCCGGTCTCCCCATGTCAACAAAAAGTCCCGGGAGCAGTTTGAAATCCGGACGCACAAGCGTATGCTTGACATTCTGGAGCCGACCCAGCAGACGGTCGATGCCTTGATGAAGTTGGACCTGTCTCCCGGTGTAGACGTGGAGATCAAACTGTAAGAGGAAGCTTTGATCATGTGCAAAGGACTGATCGCAAAAAAGCTGGGGATGACAAGGATCTTTAACCAGGATGGGAACAGTATTCCCGTTACCGTCGTCCAGGCCGGTCCCTGTGTTGTTACCCAGATTAAAACAGTAGAAACCGATGGCTACAATGCGTTGCAGGTAGCTTTTGGTCCGAAAAAAGAACAGCGAGTAAACAAGCCCATGAAGGGCCATTTTGCCAAGGCCGGAGTTCAGTGCTTCTCCGTGGTAAAGGAGTTTGCAGTGGAAGATCCTTCCCTGTTCACGCTGGGTCAGGAAGTTACCGTGGATCTCTTTAAAGTTGGAGATCTTGTGGATGTGGTTGGAACCACTCAGGGTAAAGGTTTTGCCGGTACAGTAAAACGTCATGGTTTTCACCGCGGGCCAGTCACCCATGGTTCCCATAACGTTCGTGCCCCTGGCTCTGTGGGGTGTTCTGCCTGGCCTTCCCGTGTTGTAAAGGGTAAAAAAATGCCCGGTCATATGGGTGTGGATCGTAAAACGGCCAGAAACCTTCAGATAGTAGATATCCGCCCCGAGGAAAATCTCCTCCTGATCAAGGGCGCAGTCCCCGGTCACAAAACCGGAATCCTCGAGATCAAGAAGCGGAAATACCAGAAATAGCTTCCGTCCGGTGCGTCGGGACTGCGGCGTTTGGATATGATGAGGAAACACCATGGCTGTCGTTGATGTTTGGAATAAAGAAGGCGAGAAAGTTTCCCAGTTGGAGCTTTCAGACAGCGTCTTTAATGTGGAAGTGAAGCCTGCTGTGCTGCACGAGGTAGTTAAGATGCAGCTGGCTAAAAGGCGGGCAGGGACTGCGTGCGTAAAAAACCGGTCCGATATTAAGGGTTCTACCCGGAAACTGTTCCGTCAGAAAGGAACCGGCCGTGCGCGGCGCGGAGATATTAAGTCTCCGCTCTTAAGGGGCGGCGGGGTTGTGTTCGGACCCCACCCTCGCTCCTATGCGTACAGTCTCCCCAAGAAGGTTCGGCAGCTGGCGTTGAAAATGGCGCTTAGCAGCAAGCTGAAAAATGAGAACATCAAGGTGCTGGAAGACCTGAGTCTCGACGGAATTAAAACAAAAAATTTCGTTGGTATCATGCAGGTTCTGAACACCCGGAAAACGCTCATTGTCATCGGTGAAGAAAATCGGAATCTTGAGCTTTCCGCCCGGAATATTCCCGGCGTTAAGGTGTTGAAAGCAGAAGGTCTCAATGTTTATGATATTCTCCGCTACGATGATCTTCTGCTTGTGCCGTCTTCGGTTCAGAGTATTGAAGGGAGGTTTGCATCATGAATTACCATGATATTCTTATTCGTCCCCTGAACACGGAAAAAACCAATATCCTTCTTGAAGAAGGCAATAAGGTTACCTTCGAGGTGGCTCCCAAGGCAAACCGTATCGAAGTGAAAAAAGCTATCGAATCGGTTTTTAACGTTAAAATTCTGTCTGTGCACACCCAGAATGTAAAAGGAAAGGTGAAGCAGCGGGGCAGGATTGTCGGCAAGCGGAAAGATTGGAAAAAAGCGATTGCCACGTTAATGCCTGGGGAGAAAATCGAATTTTTTGACGGCGTATAAGCAGAGGGCATCCAATGGCAATTAAGAAAGTAAAGCCTACATCGGCGGGTCGCAGAGCACAGGAGTACTCTGCGTTTGACGAGATTACAAAAAGCACGCCTGAAAAAAGTCTGCTGCGCCCCCTTAGTAAGAGCGGTGGCCGGAACGTCAACGGACGTATAACCTGCCGGCACCGGGGTGGTGGACACAGACGTCATTATCGTATTGTGGATTTCAAGCGGGACAAGGAAAATATTCCGGCCAAGGTAGCGGCCATTGAGTATGATCCCAATCGTACAGCCCGTATTGCACTCCTGCACTATGCAGATGGTGAAAAACGTTATATACTGGCCCCGTTTAATCTGAAGGTCGGTGATACGGTACAGTCCGGAGAAACGGCAGATATCCGTCCAGGTAATACACTGCCTCTGGCTAATATTCCTCTGGGTACCCATATCCATAATATTGAGCTGAAAATTGGCAAGGGCGGACAGATTGTCCGGTCTGCCGGTGCTTCTGCCCAACTTATGGCCAAGGAAGATGGCTATGCACTGGTTAAACTTCCCTCCGGTGAAGTCCGTATGATTCTTCTGCGTTGCAAAGCCACTATAGGTGAGCTGGGTAACAAGGATCATGCCAATCTTTCTCTGGGTAAAGCCGGACGTAAGCGCTGGATGGGTGTTCGTCCAAGTGTGCGTGGTGTAGCCATGAACCCTGTGGATCATCCCATGGGTGGTGGTGAGGGCCGTTCTTCCGGTGGACGTCATCCATGTACTCCCTGGGGTAAGCCCACCAAGGGTTACAGAACCAGGAAAAATAAAGCCACCGACAAGTACATTGTACGACGGCGCTCCAAATAACCGTCTAACACCGGTATGAAACCGGTGCACAGGGAGATTTTTTTCATGCCTCGGTCGCTGAAAAAGGGTCCGTATGTGGACCAGAGTCTTTTCAAGAAAATTGTTACTGCGCAGGAAACCAGGAATAACAAGGTTATTAAAACCTGGTCCAGGCGCTCTACTATTCTTCCCGAAATGGTCGGCCTGACACTGGCTGTTCATAATGGTAAGAAATTCATCCCGGTTTTTGTTTCCGAGAACATGGTAGGGCACAAGTTGGGCGAATTCTCGCCGACGCGGACTTACTATGGTCATGCTGCGGATAAAAAATCCAAAATGAAGAAGTAAAGGATGACGGAGATGGAGGTTAAGGCAGTTACCCGATATGTACGCATCTCTCCCCAGAAGGTACGCATGATCATCGATGCAGTTAAAGGTAAACCGGTGGATGCGGGGATCAATGTGTTGCAGTTTATGCCCCAGAAAGCTGCTGGGATCTTGGGGAAAACGCTCAAATCTGCTGTTGCCAATGCGGATCAGCAGGAAATCGACGTCGACTCCCTTTTTATAAAAAATATTTTCGTAGACCAGGGACCATCCCTCAAAAGATTCCGTCCCCGTGCCCGCGGAAGGGGTTCCCGGATTCTGAAACGGACCAGTCACATTACGGTCATCGTTGCCGAGAAGACGGCCTAGGAAGGAGGAGAGGTTGGGTCAGAAAGTTAATCCGACAGGACTGAGATTGGGGATCATTAAAACCTGGGATTCCCGCTGGTATGCCAAGAAAAGCTATGCTGATTTTATTTATGAAGATTTTAAAATCCGCAGGTTCTTGAAAAAACGCCTGGGTCATGCAGGCGTATCAAAGATTGAAATTGAACGATCCAATAAACGTGTGCGCCTGAGGATTTTTACGGCACGTCCCGGCATTGTTATCGGGAAAAAGGGAGCAGAAATTGCTCAGCTCAAGCAGGAGCTGGCGAAGGTTGTTTCCCAGGAAGTTATGATTGATATTCAGGAAGTGCGCAGGCCGGAGCTGGATGCCCAGCTGGTGGCTGAAAACGTGGCGCAGCAGCTGGAGCGTCGTGTGGCTTTCCGTCGTGCCATGAAAAAAGGTGTTTCTTCAGCCATGCGTTTTGGCGCAGAAGGTGTGAAGATTATCTGCTCCGGCCGTCTTGGTGGCGCGGAAATGGCCCGGACAGAGTGGTATAAAGAGGGACGTATTCCTCTGCATACTCTCCGGGCGGACATTGACTACGGTTTCGCCGAAGCCAAGACGACCTATGGACAGATTGGTGTGAAGGTTTTCATCTTTAAAGGCGAAGTTCTGAGCAAGGACAAAGTTCAGGCGGCTGCCGCCCGGTAGGTCGCTTCAGGAGTTTATGAGACATGCTGAGTCCCAAGAGATTTAAGTTCCGGAAACAGCAGCGTGGCAGAATGAAGGGCACAGCCCAGCGCGGGGCTACTTTGAGTTTCGGTGAGTTTGGTCTTCAGGCCCTTGAGTGCGGCTATATCAACTCCCGTCAGATTGAGTCTGCGCGTATTGCCATGACTCGCCATGTCCGGCGTGGCGGTAAAATGTGGATTAGGATTTTTCCGGATAAACCCATTACTAAAAAACCCGCAGAGGTTCGTATGGGTAAGGGTAAGGGTCCCCATGACAGTTGGGTGGCCGTAATTAAGCCCGGACGGATTCTTTATGAGATGGAAGGTGTATCCCGGGAGAAGGCCATGGAGGCCTTGCGCCTGGCTTCCTACAAACTTCCGGTAAAAACCCGGTTCGTAGAAAGAGGCGATTGGCAATGAAATCAAATGAATTGAGATCGCTTGACATGAATGAGCTTGAAGCCAGATTGAAGGATTTCAGGCAGGAACATATGAACCTGCGTTTCCGTCATGCGACGGCACAGCTCGATAACACAGCCTCCCTTAAACTGATTAAAAAGAAGGTGGCCCGTGTCATGACAGTGATCCAGCAACGGAAATCCAAGGGGCAGGATGCATAATGAATGAGCGTGGAATGAAGCGGCAGCAGCTTGCAACCGTTGTTTCGGACAAAATGGATAAAACCGTTGTTGTCCGGGTAGAGCGGGTGATCAAGCACAAGCTGTACAAAAAGTATGTGAAAACGCATAAGAAGTATGCGGCCCATGACGAGGAAAACGCCTGTAAGATAGGGGATCGTGTGATTATCACGGAAAGCCGTCCCCTAAGCAAAAGTAAACACTGGCGTGTCAGTAAAATCGTTGAAAAAACGGCTTGATATAAGGAAAGATCGCCATGATTCAGGCTGAAAGCAGACTTACGGTGGCAGATAATTCCGGAGCCAAGGAAGTTTATTGCATCAAGGTTCTGGGAGGATCTAAGCGGCGTTACGCCGGCATCGGTGACGTTATTGTGGTGTCTGTCAAAGAAGCGATCCCCAATTCCAAAGTTAAAAAAGGGGATGTGCAGAAAGCAGTGATTGTAAGAACATCCAAGGAGATTTCACGTCCGGATGGTTCCAAAATCCGCTTTGATGACAATTCCGCTGTCTTGATTAACAACAACAGAGAACCCATCGGCACCCGTATCTTCGGACCTGTTGCACGGGAGTTGCGTGCAAAGCGTTTCATGAAGATTGTCTCCCTGGCGCCAGAGGTCCTCTAACCGGCAGCCCACAAGGAGAAACGAGTACGTGATGACGGTAAAGACGAGTATTAAAAAAGAAGACAAGGTCAAGGTTATTGCCGGTAAGGATGAAGGAAAGATCGGCAAGGTTCTCAAGGTGATCCGTAAAGATAACCGGGTAATTGTTGAGAACATCAATAAGGTGAAACGCCATGTGAAGCCGGATATGAAAAATCGGCAGGGCGGGATCATCGAACAGGAGGCCCCGATTCATCTGTCCAATATAATGCTGATGTGCAATCACTGCATGAAGGCATCACGCATCCGGATGCAGGAACTGGAAAACGGAAAAAAAGTGCGTGTATGCAGAAAATGCAATGAAAACATTGACGCTTAATTACCGGGCGGATGGTTCAGGATCGTGCCGGAGGATCGAATGTCGTATTTAAAGAGTAAGTATCAGGGGGAAGTGGTTCCCCAGCTCATGGAAGCCTTTCAGTACAGGAATCCCATGCAGGTTCCCCGGATTGAGAAGGTTGTCCTTAATATGGGTCTTGGTGAAGCTATCCATAACAGCAAAATCCTGGATGCTGCTGCCGATGAACTTGGTAAGATTGCTGGTCAGAAGCCTGTTATTACACGGGCAAAAAAGTCCATTGCTGCGTTTAAACTTCGCGAGGGAATGCCCATTGGCTGTACGGTAACCCTTCGTCAGCAGCGGATGTATGATTTTCTGACGCGTCTTCTCAATGCCGCTTTGCCCCGTGTTCGGGATTTTAAAGGGGTTTCGGGTAAAGCCTTTGATGGTAACGGCAATTATACCCTTGGTATTCGGGAGCAGATCATTTTCCCTGAGATTGACTATGATAAGATAGATAAGGTCAAGGGGCTTAATGTCTGCATTGTGACATCCGCTAAAACAAATGCGGAAGCCAAGGAGTTGCTCCGGCTCATGGGGATGCCTTTCCGGAACTGATGAGAATTATTTCGGAAGGGAATTTAGGAGGAAAAAAGTGGCCAAGAAATCTTTGATCGCAAAAGCAAATCGTAAGCCCAAGTTCCAGGTACGAGCGTATAACCGCTGTCCTGTCTGTGGCCGCCCCAGAGCTTTTCTTCGGAAGTTTGGTTTATGCCGTATCTGTTTTAGAAAGATGGCATCCGAAGGTTTGTTGCCCGGGGTAACCAAGTCCAGCTGGTAAAAGCGGGATCTGGAATGGAATCAAGGGACGATAATGGAGAGAAATAAATGGCAGCAATCATAGATCCCATCGCGGATATGCTGACCCGTATAAGAAATGGCGGGAAAGCAAAATTCGCCAGTGTGGATATGCCCAGCTCTACAATTAAAGTGGAACTTGCAAGGGTTCTCAAGGAGCAGGGTTACGTCAAAAATTTCAAAAAAGTTGATGATGGCAAACAGGGCATTCTTCGGGTGTATCTGAAGTATTCAGAGGGCCAGAAGCATGTGATTTATGGCATTGACCGCGTGAGCAAGCCCAGTTGTCGGACCTATGCAAAGACTGGTGAGATAAAGCCCGTTCTTAATGGACTTGGCATAGCGATTCTTTCCACCTCCAAGGGGATTCTCACCGACAAGCAGGCCAAGACTGAGAATGTCGGTGGAGAAGTGCTCTGTAACGTCTGGTAGGAGTCGAGGAGAGATCATGTCAAGAATTGGAAAAAAACCAATCCAGGTTCCGGCCAAGGTTACTGTCCGTTATGCCGATCGTGTGCTGAGCGTTGATGGCCCTCTGGGAAAACTGCAGCGTGAAATTCATCCGTCTGTGGACCTTGAGTTGCTTGAAAATGTAATGCATGTGAAGCCCCTGACGGAAGACAGGCAGGCCGTTGCTTTTCAAGGTATGACCCGGGCGCTGGTGGCTAATATGGTTACCGGTGTCAGTGAAGGTTTTAATAAGGTTCTTCAAATCAATGGTATTGGTTACAGAGCCGAGCTTAAAACTGATGTTCTTACTCTGCATGTGGGCTATTCCAACCCTGTGGACTATCCTGTCCCGGAAGGAATAAGTCTGGCTGTGGCAAAGAACAATGATATTACGATATCCGGTGTTGACAAGCAGAAAGTTGGACAGGTCGCTGCGGAGATCCGGTCCGTTCGTCCTCCTGAACCCTATAAGGGTAAGGGCATCAAGTATGCGGATGAACATATAATTCGTAAGGCTGGTAAGGCCGCTAAGTAAAAAAGGATCGGGCCCAGGCCCAAAGGGGCCATAGTGGGACGTTTCGAAACCAATGAGGATTTAAGGGAATGAGCTGCAATTCCAAAAATGCGACGCGGCTGAAAAGAAAGACCCGTATCCGTAAAAAGATACGGGGAACTGCTGCGCGCCCGAGACTTTGTGTTTTCAGAAGTGCCAGGCATATTTATGCTCAGGTCATTGATGATATTGAAGGGCGTACTCTGTTTTCTGCTTCCAGTGTTGAAAAGGACATAATGGAAACCGAAGAAGCTGGTGCCAAGTTGGAACAGGCAAAAGTAATCGGTAAGAAACTGGCAGAGCGTGCCGTGGCCGGTGGCGTGACCCAGGTGGTCTTTGACCGCAATGGTTTTATTTATCATGGCCGGGTTAAAGCCATGGCCGACGGTGCCAGAGAAGCGGGCCTGGAATTTTAAGGTAAGGAGGCTGTGCCTTGTTTAAAAAAGACACGGGTGAAAAACAGTACATCGACAAGGTTGTGTATATCAACCGCGTTGCCAAGGTAGTCAAGGGTGGTCGTCGGTTCAGTTTCAGCGCCATTGTCGTTGTTGGTGACGGTGAAGGTAAGGTTGGCTGGGGCCTTGGTAAGGCTGGGGAAGTTCCTGAAGCCATCCGTAAAGGTGTTGAGCAGGCCAAGAAGAATATGGTAAAAATTCAACTCACTGCGGAAGGCTCTCTTCCTTTTCAAGTTACCGGGAGATTCGGTGCTGGCAAGGTACTGCTCAAGCCAGCTTCTCAGGGTACTGGGCTGATTGCCGGCGGTGCTGTGCGTGCCGTACTTGAGGCTGTCGGTGTAAAGGACATTCTGACGAAATGCCTTGGGTCCAACAACCCCCATAACATGGTCAAAGCAACCATTGAGGGGCTGAGCAGACTGGAAAGCCCGGCCCAGATTGCCAGACGGCGCGGTCTGCGGATCGAAGATCTGTAAAGGGGAATATCGTAATGGGAACCAAGCTCAATATTCAGTTGGTACGGAGTATGGTGGGTAAACCTGAAAAGCAGCGGAAAGTGCTGCGGGCTCTGGGGTTGACCAAGATGCATAAAATGGTAACCCTTGATGCCAATCCTGCCATACAGGGTATGATTACCAAAATTGCCCATATGGTGAAAGTGGAGGAGGTATAAGATGGTTAAACTCTATGAACTTTCTCCGGCAGAGGGCTCGACCCGTAAACGTAAGCGCAAGGGACGTGGTGTCGCTTCCGGGAATGGTACGACTGCTGGCCGTGGTTACAACGGACAGAATTCCCGTTCCGGCGGTAAAGTCCGTGCCGGTTTTGAAGGTGGGCAGATGCCTTTGCACCGCCGACTTCCCAAGCGCGGCTTCACAAGTATTTTTAAAACTCAGTTTGCCGTTGTTAATCTTTCGGACCTGTCCAGATTTGAAGCTAACTCCCTTGTGGATGAAGCGACACTTCTTCAGGCAGGTGTGGTCAGGCAGGTAAAAGACGGTGTTAAGCTCCTTGCAATGGGAGAAGTCTCAGTGCCTCTGACTGTACAGGTATCCCGGATCAGCCAGGCTGCTAAGGCAAAAATTGAAGCAGCTGGTGGCAAAGTCGAAGGGTAATTGACTTATGGTGGGTAGTGGCTTTCAGAATATTTTCAGGGTACCAGAGTTAAAACGGCGGGTCTTGTTTACCCTGATGATGCTGGTGGTTTACCGTATCGGGGTTCATGTGCCTACTCCTGGCATCGACAGGGAGGCTCTGGGGGCTATTTTTGCCCGGACACAGGGAACCCTTTTTGCCATGTTTGACATGTTTTCCGGTGGGGCCTTGGAACAACTGTCGGTCTTTGCCCTCGGAATCATGCCCTATATAAGTGCCTCCATCATTATTCAGCTGCTTACCGTAGCCGTTCCCCACCTGGAGCGTCTTAAAAAAGAAGGTGAGCAGGGCCGTCGCAAGATTACTCAGTACACCCGTTACGGAACGATTGTCCTTAGTATTATTCAGGGACTTGGTATCAGCATAGGCCTTGAGAGTATGATGGCACCGGGTGGTGGTGCCGTTGTGCTGGAGCCTGGCTGGGGCTTTCGTATCATGACGGTGATTACCCTGACATCCGGGACTGCATTTATCATGTGGCTGGGTGAGCAGGTTACTGAAAGGGGTATTGGAAACGGAATCTCTCTGGTGATTTTTGCTGGAATTGTGGCAGGCTTGCCATCTGCCATGGGAAATACCTTCCGCCTTCTCAAAACTGGTGAGATGGGTATTTTTCTGGTGGTATTCCTTGTAATCATGATGATTGGTGTGGTTGCATTTATTGTTTTTGTGGAACAGGGACAGCGCCGCATCCCGGTACATTATGCAAAACGGGTTGTCGGGAATAAGATGTACGGCGGACAGACATCTCATCTGCCATTGAAGGTTAATACTTCAGGAGTTATTCCACCAATTTTTGCATCTTCCATAATTATGTTTCCGGCAACCATAGCAAGCTTCATTGATCTTCCCATGATGAGGGGAGTTATGGATGCCATGCACCCTGGTGGTTTTCTTTATGAGACTATATTTGTCGTTTTTATTTTTTTCTTCTGCTTTTTTTATACAGCCATTGTATTTAATCCTGTGGATGTGGCAGAGAACATGAGAAAAAATGGCGGATATATTCCCGGAATTCGACCTGGTAAACGGACTTCAGATTTTATTGATAAGGTGCTGACACGCCTGACCCTCAGTGGGGCAACCTATGTGTCAGCTGTATGCGTCCTGCCTTCCATACTCATTACTCAGTTCAATGTGCCCTTTTATTTCGGGGGTACTGCTTTGCTCATCGTTGTGGCGGTTTCTCTGGATACCGTATCTCAAATGGAATCCCACATGCTGACAAGGAACTATGAAGGGTTTTTGAATAAGAAAACAGGAAGGATTCGGGGACGCCGCGGATGATCAGTTTTTCCCGGTCCCTTTGCGGACCGGGAAATAAGTATAGACTCGGGCATCCTGTGGTGTTATATTTCCGGGTCTTTGAATTATACGGGTACACCCTTTGGGGTACCCAGGAGGATCAATGGCCAAGGAAGATGCAATCAAGGTGCAGGGCGAAGTAGTTGAAACCTTGCCTAATGCGATGTTTCGCGTGCGCCTCGAAAACGGGCATGAAATTTTGGCGCATATTTCCGGGAAAATGCGTATGCATTTTATCAAGATTCTGCCCGGAGATAAGGTGACGGTTGAGTTGTCCCCATATGATTTGACCCGGGGACGGATCACCTACCGGTCCAAGTAGGATTCGGTTTAAGAAATGAGGAGCTTCCCATGAAAGTCAGGGCTTCAGTTAAAAAGATTTGCACGAAATGCAAAGTCGTGAAGCGCAAGGGTGTGGTACGTGTTATTTGTGAAATCAAGCGGCATAAACAGCGGCAAGGGTAAAGGGGGATACTTTGGCTCGAATTGCAGGTGTGGATCTTCCCAGAAAAAAGCGTGTGGATATCGCTTTAACGTATATTTATGGTATCGGCAGAACCAGTGCATCGAGAATTGTAGGTGGGCTGGGTCTTGATGGCGCCACCAAGGTTGATGCTCTGACGGATGACGAGATCAATGGTATCCGTAAGGCAATTGACGGGGAGTTCAAGGTGGAAGGAGAACTTCGTTCTGAAGTTTCCATGAACGTCAAGCGGCTGATGGATCTGGGGTGTTACAGGGGCCTGCGGCATCGCAGGGGACTGCCTGTTAATGGTCAGCGGACCCGGACCAATGCGCGGACGCGTAAAGGACCGAGAAGAGCGGCCGTCAAGAAGAAAAAGTAAGCAGGAGACAGGATTAGATTATGGCCAAAGCACGTTCTGCTAAAAAAACCAAAAAGGTTAAAAAGAATATATCGACAGGTGTTGTGCATATTCAGTCCACGTTTAACAACACCATTGTAACCATCTCCGATACAGCCGGTGGTGTGGTTGCCTGGTCCTCTTCCGGAGCCATGGGGTTTAAAGGCTCAAGAAAGAGTACACCTTTTGCTGCCCAGATGGCAGCAGAAGATGCATCCAAAAAAGCCCAGGAACACGGCATGCGTAATGTTGAAGTCTATGTAAAAGGCCCCGGATCGGGTCGTGAATCCGCTCTGCGTGCCATACAGGGAACGGGTTTTACAGTGACCATGATTAAAGATGTCACTCCGGTACCCCATAACGGCTGCCGTCCCCCCAAGCGTCGCCGGGTGTAAATTGAACCCCGGTCCGGCCATAGGCGGGGCATCGGTAATCCATAGTAGCGTAGTGCTGAGTGTTTGAAGGAGGAGACTTTGTCCAGATACCGCGGTTCCGTTTGCCGTATGTGCAGACGTGAAAACATGAAATTATTTCTTAAGGGTGATCGCTGCTTTTCGGACAAATGCAGCTTTGACCGCAGACCTTATGCTCCTGGTCAGCACGGCCAGCGTCGGAGCAAGGTTTCGGATTATGGTATACAGCTTCGTGAAAAACAGAAAGTCAAGCGTTTGTACGGTCTTTCTGAAAAACAGTTCCGGCTTACTTTCAGCAAAGCGGAACAGAAAAAGGGAATAACCGGTGTTAATCTCCTGATGCATCTGGAATCCCGCTTGGATAACGTGGTTTATCGCATGGGTTTTGTGAATTCCCGAACCCAGGGCCGTCATTTTGTCCGTCATAACCATTTTATAGTGAACGGTATTCGGGTGAATATCCCTTCCTATGTGGTTAAGGCTGGTGATGTGATTGAAATTCGTGAAAAAAGCCGGAAGGTTCAGGCTGTAAGTGATGCCATGGATGCTGTGGTGCGTCGTGGTGTTCCCCAGTGGCTGGAACTGGATAAGGATGGATTTAAAGGGACTGTAAAATCTGCACCTGTACGTGAAGATATTACACTGCCAATTCAGGAGCAGCTCATTGTTGAATTGTACTCCAAGTAGGCCCCGTCATCCTCGGTCACATGACCGGGCGGGTAGGGCTGTTGCTTCCCGAACCGGATCGGGCATCCTCTGAACCGATTGGAGATAAGGCCATATGTCATCGAACGAACTTATGTATGTTAACTGGACGGACATGATCAGGCCCGATAAAATCCAGGTGGAGACAACAGAAGAATACGGTAAATTTGTATTCGAGCCCCTGGAACGAGGTTTTGGGACAACCATTGGTAATGCTCTGCGCAGGACGATACTTTCTTCCCTCCATGGTGCTGCCATTGTGTCCGTTAAGTTCGAAGATGTGATGCACGAGTTCACGACGATTCCCCATGTGTTGGAAGATGTCAGTGAAATTATTTTTAACCTCAAGGAAGTTCGTCTTCTTACGGAAGATCCTGATCCTCAGACCATACGTATTGATGTGTCTGAGGGAAAACGCATTACCGCCGCAGATATTATATCGGACAATGGCAGGGTTACTGTCCTGAATCCCGATCACTATATCGCTACCCTGAATACGGGTGGTCGTCTGCAAATGGAAATGACGGTAAGGCTGGGAAAGGGTTTTGCCCTTGCATCTTACAATAAGGATCCCGAAGCGCCTGTGGGAACACTGGCCATTGATTCCGTGTTTTCTCCCATACAGCGGGTTCGTTATACCGTTGGGAATGCACGGGTTGGACAAAAGACGGATTATGATAAGTTGACCCTGGAGGTCTGGACTGACCGCAGTGTTTCTCCGGAGGATGCCGTGGCCTATGCTGCCAAAATTCTCAAGGAGCAGTTGTCAGTATTTATTAATTTTGATGAAGAGGTTGTACCGGAAGTTTCCTTTGTTGAGGAAGAAGAAAGTGGCAGCCGTGAATTCAATGAACATCTTTACAGGAATGTAGATGAGCTTGAACTCTCTGTCCGGAGTGCCAATTGTCTGAAAAATGCAAAGATTCTTAAGATCTGGCAGCTGGTGCAAAAGAGTGAAAATGAGATGCTCAAGACCAAAAATTTCGGTCGCAAATCTTTGAATGAAATCAAGGAAGTCCTTACGGATATGGGATTGTCCCTTGGCATGAAGCTTGAGGGATTTGTACCCTTTGAAGAAGAAGCGACTGAGGAAGACGACGAGTAGGAGAGCGGAGCATGCGACACAGAAAAGCAGGCGTAAAACTCAATCGCACATCCAGCCATCGGGATGCCATGTTCCGTAACATGGTTACGTCCATGATCAAGCACGGTCGTATTCGTACAACGGATGTGAAGGCCAAGGAATTGCGTCGTTGGGTGGACAAGATGGTAACCCTGGCTAAACGGGGGGATCTGCACGCAAGACGTCAGGCTCTTTCCGTTATTCGGGAAAAAAGTGTAGTTCATCAGCTCTTTGCCGAAGCACAGGATCGCTTTGGCCATCGTGCGGGTGGCTATACCCGTATTATCAAGTTGGGTTACCGGGCAGGTGATGCTGCACCCATGGCCCTGATTGAGTTTGTTGATCCGGCACCTGTTGCTGCTGCAGAAGCGGCAGAAGCCTGATGCTGGTTGAAAAAAGGCCGGTTTTTCCGGCCTTTTTTTCATGGGTTTTCTTTATTTTGTGATTGTATCATGCAGTCTTTAAGGCTGGCAGGATATTTTTTTTATGTGCTTGTATGGTATGCAGCGAAGGTGCCTTTCCATGATGGAAAGAGCACCTTTTTTGTTTGATCGGCAAAACTCACAATCTTATCTCTTGAAAGAAGGTCAATATTCCAGGTCTTTGTGGAAATAAATCCGGATCCTAAGGGCTCTTCTGTTAAAGGAAGGGGATGTACTTATAATATGGTAAATGCTGGGTAACTTCTGAGTAACTTCAAAAGTTACTTTATGACAAAACGCCGTAACACAGCGTGGGGTGCTGCTCAGCACAATTAATTAGGTGCATAGACAACCGGACCATTTGTTCGTGACGCAATCTTGTTCGGAAGCTTCTTATCCTGTGCGGAAGCGGCAAAAACTCCCCGCCACAGGCAGGATAAGCTTTTTGATTACCATGGCAGGCTTAAGCACGCTGCCTTTTGGCGGCTCTGACAGTTTGCCGCTTCTTTCGCACAGGCCTGCAAAGCTCTGATCCGAAACGATTGCAATGTCACTCACAAACAGCCCGATTGTCTTTTGCTGGAACCAGTGCTTTGAAATTAATGCATAATTTTGCATAAAAAAATGTGCTGAATAATTACAATGCTGGCAGGTTATTCTTTTAAATTTCAGGCTCTTATTTTTTATCCCTTTAAATCCCCAGATAGGCTCTTTTGACTTCATCATTGCGCAGGAGGTTGTCTGCTGTATCCGTAAGGGTAATTTCACCGTTTTCCATGACATAACCCCTGTGGGAGCTTTTCAGGGCGAGGTTGGCATTCTGCTCAATTAGGAAGATCGTTGTACCGCTGCGGTTGATTTGTTCAATAATCTCAAAAATCTGCCGGATGATGAGGGGGGCAAGGCCCAGAGAGGGTTCGTCCAGAAGAAGGAGCTTGGGTCGGCCCATGAGGGCTCGGGATATGGCCAGCATTTGCTGTTCACCGCCGGAGAGGGTGCCGCCTGCCTGTTTGCGGCGCTGGGCCAGTATGGGAAAAAGGGACATGATATAGTCCAGATCTTTTTTAATCTCTGCTTTGTCCCTGCGGAGAAATGCTCCCATCTCAAGGTTTTCCATAACAGAAAGCTGAGGAAAGATATGGCGGCCTTCAGGGACATGGCATAGCCCCATGGCCACAATTTTTTCAGGAGGTGCATTCTGTATGTCTTTACCCATGAAGCTGATGCGGCCGTTTCTGGGCGGGGTGATACCGGATATGGATTTCAGGGTGGTGGTTTTACCGGCACCGTTGGCACCAATTAGGGCCACAATCTCCCCTTCGGCAATTTCGATGGAGATATTCTTTAAAGCCCTGATGTTGCCATAATAGGTGTTGATGGATTCAATGGTCAGCATCGGCATCCTCTCCGAGATAGGCTTTGATCACAAGGGGGTTCTGTTTGATTTCCATCGGGGTTCCCTGGGCGATCTTTGATCCGTAGTCCATGACAAAAATACGCTCTGAAATGTTCATGACCAGTTTCATGTCATGTTCAATGAGCAGGATACTGATTTTATCCTCATCCCGGATTTTTCGTATGAGTTGATCAAGTTCAATGGTTTCATAGGCATTCATGCCCGCAGCAGGCTCATCGAGGAGCAGGAGAAAGGGGTCGGTGGCCATGGCCCTTGCAATTTCAAGGCGTCTTTGGGCACCGTAGGAAAGATTTTTTGCCAGCTCATTGACCTCTCCAGCCAGATTGACCTTTTTCAGAAGCCTGTAGCAGTGCTCCACGGTTTCCCGTTCTTCTTTTTTAACGGAAGGCGGACGGAAGACGGCACCCAGCACACCGGCTTTCGTACGGACATGGCGACCGATCATGACATTTTCCAGCACCGTCATATTGGGAAAAAGGCGGATGTTCTGAAAGGTGCGGGCCAGCCCGTTTCCTGTAACAAGGTTGGGTTTCATGCCGTTGATGCGGAGGTTTTTTTTGCCCGGCGGGTGTATGGTAACATCGCCGCCTGTGGGTTTGTAGATCCCTGTAATGCAGTTAAAAAAAGTGGTCTTTCCGGCTCCGTTGGGACCAATGAGGGCCACAATTTCACCTTCCCGGATATCCAGGCTCACCCGGTTCAGGGCACGAAGGCCACCGAAATCCATGGTGAGATTTTGGACTTTCAGAATGGGTTCCATGGTTTTAGGCCGCCCCTTTGTCTTCTTGAAATTTATAGGCTTTGCGCTTGCTCTGGATAAGGCCCTGGGGCCGGAAGACCATCATGGTAATCATGGCTGCGCCAAAGATCAGCATGCGGTAATGTCCGACTTCCCTTAAGTATTCCGGCAGAAGAATCATGATCAGGCCACCGAGTACCACCCCGAGTATGGAGCCCATGCCTCCCAGCACTACAATGGAGAGGATGATGACAGACTCCATGAAGGTAAAGCTTTTGGGATTGATGTAGGTGGTGTATCCCGCAAAAATGACTCCTGCCATGCCTGCCCATGTGGCACCCAGGGCAAAGGCTGAAAGTTTGACTTTAGCCTTGTCTATGCCCATGGCCTGACAGGCTATTTCATCTTCCCTGAGAGCCACCCATGCTCTTCCCAGCCGGGAGCTTTGCAGGCGGTTGATGACAAAAATGGTGAGGATGACCGCAGCAATCATCAGGTAATAAATATAGACTATGGCTTCACTGAGGGAAAAGCTCATGCCAAAGAATTCCGGCCTTGGAATGCCTCGGATACCAATGGGGCCGCCGGAGAATTTTCCCCAGTTTTCCAGAACAATGCGGGTTATTTCACCAAAACCCAAGGTTACAATGGCCAGGTAATCCCCCCGGAGGCGCAATATGGGAAGGGCCAGAAGAATGCCGAAGAGGGCTGCCAAGCCTGCACCGATGGGCAGGCAGGTCCAGAATCCGAGGCCGAAATGCTTGTTCAGCAGGGCATAGGTGTAGGCTCCCACGGCAAAGAAGGCCACATATCCGAGGTTGAGCAGGCCCGCTTGTCCCACAACAATGTTGAGTCCCAGACCTAAAACCACATAGATGAGGGCCAGGGTCATGATGCTGATCTGATAGGGGTTCACCAGATGGGGAAAAAGCAGGGCAATCCCCATGACAAGTCCCAGGGCCGGGATGATGAGTTTGGGATTTTCGGCGGATTTCTGCAGGAAGCCCGGTTTTTCATTGCCATCTTCCTGCATTTTTTTCTTTAAGCCCATTTCCTTTCTGCGGAGCATTTCCCGCCACAGGAAAGAGAGGGCAAAAATACCTATGCCAACATATAGCATATTATCCCAGCGCCATTCTATGGTTCTCTGCAGAGGATTGACGCGGATGACCATAATGGGAAAGGTCAGGAACATGAACCAGATGGCCGCGATACTTGATTTTTTTATTTCCTGAAGACTGAACATGACAACCTCTTAAGGTGCAGGACTTTGAGTTTTTTGTCTGCTCCGGGCATTACACTTTCTGGGTACTGTTTTTACCAAGAATCCCAGATGGTCGCAGAATTAGGATCAGAACCAGAAGGCCGAAGGCAAAGACATCCTCATATTCGGATGAAATATAACCCGTTGCAAAGCTTTCCGTCCATCCCAGAATCAGGCCGCCCAGCACCGCACCGGGAATGGAGCCGATGCCACCGAGTACGGCTGCGGTAAAGGCTTTGAGTCCTGCAATGAAGCCCACATAATAATTGATCTGGCCCACATGGGATGCAATGAGAAGTCCGCCTATGGCCGCAAGGGCTGAGCCGATGATGAAGGTGCTGGAGATGACACGGTCCACGTTCACGCCCACCAGAAGGGCCATCTCCCGGTCCTGGGATGTGGCGCGCATGGCTTTTCCCGTACGTGTGTATTTGATGAGGATGGTAAGGAAAATCATGGCCAGGGCGGTCGTTGCCAGAATAATGAAGCGGGATGAACTCATGATATGGGACCATGGAGCCAGCCACTGAAAGTCAGGAACCAGGGAAGGAAATCGCAGGAAGTCAGAGGTTTGTGCCAGCATCACATAGTTTTGCAGAAAGATGGACATACCGATGGCACTGATAAGCGGGGAAAGGCGTTGGGCACCCCTTAAGGGCTTGTAAGCCACTTTTTCAATGGTAAAACCATAGGCGGAGGCCCAGATGACAGAGGCCAGGGCGGCCAGCAGCAGGATGGCCAGAGGGGGGAACCCCAGAAAGGTGAGGGCTGTTGCCACGATCAGGGCGGTAAAGGCCCCTATCATGTAGATTTCACCATGGGCAAAGTTGATAAGCCCGATGATACCGTAAACCATCGTGTATCCCAGTGCAATCAGGGCATAGATGCTGCCCCGGGTGAGTCCGCTGAGAAAGTATTCGAGAAATTGTTCCATGGTATGGGCTTCCAGTTTTTAAAAAATGTATGGAGCACAGTTTTTTGCCTGATGGTCAGACCTTTTAACAAGAGGCTGTATTATAATATTTTTCACTCAGGAGCAAGTCCGTATAAAAAAAATTATTAAGTTTCAGACTTGGAGCAGAATGGTCGTTTTCAGCCATGTAATCAGTTTCTTAAAAAAGGGCCGGCTGCCGCAGCAGCCAGCCTGAAAGGATATGATGCTTCAATTGTGTTTTATGGCAGTTCTACAAAAATACCGTCCTGAACCTGATACATGGAGAAGCCCACCCCAATGGCATCGCCTTTTTTGTCAAAGCTTATGCTGCCAAGGGGGGTGTCAATATATTCCGTACGCAGGGCATTCATGATGGCTGCGGAGTCCGTGGAACCTGCTTTTTCAATGGCATTGATCAGGGCCATGGTGGCGGCATAGGCATTGAGGAAGAAGTTCCCCGGCTCATCACCGTAGATTTCCACATGCTGTTTGTGGGCTTCTGTGGCAAGGGGGTTGGTTGAAACATCCACAGGACCTGTTGCATAAACACCTTCTGCGTATTCACCGGCAATGCGAATGAAGGTATCTGCCTTGATGCCGTCTGCGGAAATGAAAATGGTATCCATGTTGTTGTTGCGCATCTGCATCAGGATTTTGGAAGCTTCAGGATGGTAGCCGCCAAAGATGACAGCGTCGGCCTGGGATCTGCGGATGTTCTGCACCACAGCAGTATAATCCACGGCACCTACGGTAACGCCTTCATAGAGAACCACTTCGGCTTCTTCAGCTTCTTCAATGTATTTTTTTGCAAATTCCGCAAGGCCCCGGCCATAATCTCCGCGGTCATGGAGGATAGCGATTTTTTTAAGATTCAGTTGTTTCAGGGCAAAGTCCACCTGCAGTTTTGCCTGGGCGTCATCCGGGGCAATGGTTCTGAAGAATACGGGGTATTCACCGCTCTGGGTAATTGTCGGGCTGGTGGCGGAGGGGGAGATGCATACCGTATTGGTGTTGTTGTAAATACCTAAGGCAGAGATGGTGGCACCGGAGCAGATGTGTCCGATAACTGCAACAACGCCTTCAGTGGCAAGTTTGGTTGCCGTGTTGGTGGCAACCTCAGGACGGCATACATCATCTTCGGCCAAGAGGATAATCTGTTTTCCGAGAAGACCGCCTTCGGCATTTTTTTTGTTGATTACCATTTCTGCAGCCCTTTTGCTGGGGATGCCATAGGAGGCGAGATCTCCGGAAAGGGCACCGCCATAACCGATTTTGATGACCTCTTCCTCGGATTTTTTGCCACAGGAAAAAAGAAAGGAGGTGGCCAGAAGAATCAGGGCCATGCTAAGGGAAAGCCGGATAAAAGATTTCATGTTTTTACCTCATGTTATGGAGTGGGAGTTGAAAATAAAAATACGAATAAAAGATATAAATAGTTAAGTGAAGGTGGGGCGTCAAGAAGAAAGGGATTTTCATTGTAAGATCTTAGGGGAAATACCTTTACGCAGCGTCCTGAACCCGTTATGCTGCAAGAGCTTACAATATAGAAGGGGCGTCCATGGCTCGTACCGTTGGATTGATGGTTAAAGATGATGAGCAGGCCCAGAGAACTGCCGATGCTTTCAGCGTTTGGCTGGTAAACAGAGGGCTTGAGGTTGTTCGTGCGCTGGCATCCGGATATGGGCCTGTTGCATGTTGCAAGGCAGTAAAGGGCGTGGAGGTGGTTTTTGTTCTGGGAGGAGATGGTACCTTTCTCTCCGCAGCCCGCTGGGTTGGTAATCTGGGGGTTCCTCTCCTGGGGGTTAAGTTCGGTGAGGTGGGCTTTCTTGCGGAAGTACCCGAGGACCGGCTTTATGAAATTGCCGATGCAGTGCTTCAGGGTTTTTATACCGCAGAGGAGAGGATGTGTCTCAAGGTAAGTCTGCACAGGGGGGACGAGATTCTTCTGGAGGAAAGGGTGCTGAATGATGTGGTAATAGCAAAGAGCGCCATGGCACGTCTGGCAAGGGTACGTACGGAAATTGACGGGCGTTATCTCACCACATATACTGGTGACGGGCTGATTGTGGCTACCCCTACGGGTTCTACGGCCTATTCCATGGCTGCAGGTGGCCCTGTGGTCCATCCTTTTCTGGAGGCGATACTGCTGACACCCATCTGCCCCTTTACCCTCACTAACCGGCCCCTGATCCTTCCTGAGGCGGCAAGGATTACCATTCGTCTGGACTCCCGTTCTTCTGAGAACATAATGCTGACCTGTGACGGTCAGTCCGGACATGACCTGCAGCATGGTGATAGTCTTTGCGTTGAGCGTGCAAATACGCCTCTGCGTCTGATTACCCTGCCGGGGCAGCGTTATTTTGATGTGCTCAAGGCCAAACTGCGCTGGAGCGGGGAAAGGATTTAAACATGATCTTTTCCCTAAGAAAAGTGTGCTGAGCATTTACAGGACTTTTTGCTTTGTTCCCTAAACCTTTTACCTGAATCTGAGGATACCATGAGATCGGATCTTTCAAGAATTGCGGACATGCTCCCCCTTGCGGGCAGCGGTCTGGACTGGGTGGACTACCTTGTGGATGCATCCCAGCGGCAGATCCTTTACTGGGATGTTCTGCGTAACCACGGCAATGATTTTTTTCAGTATCTTGCCGACGGTCAGCCTCCGGTGCTCTATTTCCCTTATGAAATTGTACTGGATGGGAGAACCTTTGAAAGGCCTGTGAATTATGCTTTGGTGCGCATGAGGGACAGGCGGCAGAAGGGCAGGGTAAAGAAAAAGAAGATAGACTCCTTTGATCATGACCGCAGACCTGTAGTGGTTATTGATCCACGTTCCGGCAATGCACCGGGTATTGCCGGCTCCAAGCGTGCATCTGAAATCGGCATTGCCCTGGAAAAGGGACATCCTGTTTATTACATTTTGTTTTTTCCTGAGCCTGTGCCCGGCCAGACACTGGAAGATGTTAAAAATGCTGAGATCTGCTTCATTGAAGAGGTGGCCCGTTTGCATCCGGATAGTGGTAAGCCCAGCATCATCGGTAACAGTCAGGCAGGTTGGGCTGTTGCCCTGATGAGTGCTGATAAGCCCAGCCTCGCCGGTCCCCTTGTACTTAACGGATCTCCCATTTCTTACTGGGCCGGGGTACGGGGTCGCCATGTGGTGCGGTATAAGGCAGGTCTGACCGGTGGTGTATGGGGGGTGGAGCTGGCCAGTGATCTCGGGGCTGGATTTTTTGATGGTGCCAATCTGGCTTCAGGTCATGAAGCTCTGGATCCTGCGGAGGCCTATTGCAGAAGCCCTTATAATCTATATGCCAATGTGGATACGGAATCTGAGAGGTTCCGGGATTTTTCCCGCTGGTGGAGCAGTTATTACCTGATGACCGCAGAAGAAATCCGTTTTATGATTCAGCATCTTTTCATTGAAAATAAACTTGAGATGGGAGAGGTGAGTTTTCAGGAAGGAAAGCGTATTAATCTGCGGGAGCTTGAGGACCCAATAGTTCTTTTTTCCTCGGATGGAGATAATGTCACCCCGCCCCAGCAGGCTTTGAATTGGATTCTGAAGGTCTGGGGGACTCTGGATGAGGTGAAAAGGCAACAACAGGTCATCATCTATATGGTTCATGAGAATGTTGGGCATATTGGTCTTTTTGTGTCGGACAGGGTTGCCAAAAAAGAACACACGGAAATCATCGGCAGTATAGACATGGTGGATTATCTGGCTCCCGGCCTTTATGAGATGGTTATTGAGAAGGGGGACCCCAGGTATTCAGAGAAGGCCTACAGGGTGCGTTTTGAGTCGAGGGCCTTTGAAGACATTGAAAATCTGGATGACGGCGTGGAGGATGAGCTGGATTTTTATCCTGTGGCGGAAATCTCCAGGATCAATGATCTTTGTTACCGGAGTTTTTTTCAGCCCTGGATACGCAGCATGGTGACTCCCCAGTCTGCGGCTTTTATGCGGCAGCATCATCCCCAGAGGTTTTTGCGCATGGTGCTGGCGGATATCAATCCTGCGATGCTGCCCGTAAAGCTGGCTGCGCGAGTGATACGAAGCCACAGGGCTCCTGCTCCACCGGATAACATTTTCCGCCAGACGGAAAGTGTTGGGATGGATCTAATGGCTTCTTTCATGGAAGCAGGAACCCGCATGAAGGATGCTGCCGAGGAACAGCTTTTTACCATGATTTACAGCAATCCCTTTGTGCGGATGGTTTCAGAATCTCAGCTGAACCTCCCTTCGACCGTGGCGGAGGGCAAGCCCCATGAGGCGGCATGGCGTTCTGCAGAAGATGTGCTATGGCGGGAAAAAATTACAAAGGGAGGCTTTGCCGAAGCACTGGTACGTGTGCTGGTGGCTGTAGCCGGTGCCGATGGTGTGGTGTATCAGGAAGAGATAACCGTACTTCTGGAGCTGATTCGTAATCATCCCAAGACCGGTAACCTCCCGGATGCCCGTATTCGTCAGCTGGTCCGGGAGCAGTCCCGAATTCTGGAGTTGTATCCTGCCGCTGCCATGGAGGCCTTGCCCATTCTTCTGGAAGACCCTGCGGATCGCTTCAGTGTTGTGGAAATGGCCCAGTGTCTTGCCCTTTCCGATCTGGTGGTGGACCCTGATGAAGAAAAACTTTTAAACCGGATCATGGAAATTTTGGAAGTCTGATTTGCTTCATGCGGCGTTTTTTTACAGAACATGGCGCAAGTGAGCACAGAAGATATCCGCAATGGCCGGGTTCATGCCGATACCCTCGGCATGGAAATCCGGTCTGACTCCGGCCTCCATGAATGCGGTATGCCAGGAATTTTTCTCTCCTGTAAGATCTTCTTTGAAATGTCTTCCCGTAACAAGTGTAAAGGGAAATACCACTGCTTTGGAAAAACCTGCTTTTTTTATGACCGCTGCCGTTGCAGTCCCTCCGGGTTCCCCTTCAATCATGCCGTAAAAGGCCCGATTCCCCCACACCTCCCTGAAGGTTTTTCCCATGAGATGAAAGAGGGCACCACCGGGGTGGGAAGAGCCGTGCAGGGCCAGTACCGCTGCCGTATCCTCTGGGAGTCCGGAAATTCCGTCCATGGCAAGGGCAGCAGCCCTGCAGTCTTCCATGGATGCCAGAAGAGGGAGGCTAAGGTGAGTTTCAAGGGTGGCTTTTTTGCAGATGGGAATCAGTTTGTGAAATTCTGCCGCACAGACAACGTGCAGGGATTGAAGAACTGTCCTTTCGTGTCCCTGATCCGCAAGGTACTGCAGTACCTCTTCCGGCGAAGGGGGTGTGTCCGGATTTTTATTTTTCTGCACACTTCTGGCGGCAAAGGCCCAGTGGAAGTTGCAGTCCGGAAAGTTCTTGCTGAAATGCGCTTCCATGAAATCCCTTACCCTGCTGGTGTTTTCGCGGGTGCCGAAGGCCGTGAGAATAACCGGTATACGATCCATGTTTTTTTCCTTCTTATGCTTCGGGTTCTTCTGGAATGCGTCTGCCCATATGTATGCCTATGATGGCGTAGATCAGGCAGCCGATAAAGGGGATGAGGGCCACAAAACCCCAGAATACTTTTTTACCCCTGGATCCGAAATCCCTTCGTAGAACATCAAAAAAAGCCAGATTGGTGAGTAGAAGAAAGAGAAAGCCAAGGCCTGCCCACACAAGAACGGTTTCCATCTATATTTATCCTTTCTTTAATCCCTGAGTTTTTCAGCCACATCCAGAATGGCACGGGCATAGGGTCTGCTGCGGTTGTAGGTTAGGAGTATCCTTTCCTGCTCCTGGATATTCATTCCCCGTTTCCACCCATGCTCCTTCAGATAGCGGGCAGCACTGAATATGGCATCCTCATGGGTACTCAGTCGTATTATTCCGTCCCCGTCCCCGTCTGCGGCGTAGGCTTCGATATTGGAGGGCATGAACTGGCATATCCCCACGGCTCCGGCATAGGAGCCTTTGATTTCAGCGGGATGCACGTCCTTGGCCTCTGCGTAGCGCAGCAGGGGGGCCAATTCCTTCTGTGCCCATGCCGCCCGGTTTTCTGCCCTTTTTCTGAAGGCTTCTTTGTCCGGATAACGGCTTTTATCCCCCACATGCTTACGGATTTTTTCCTGAACTTCCGGATCAGTCATGGCTGCTATGCTGGCAAGGTTTGCGATTGCCGCATTTCTTCCCATGAAGGTGCCGAGTCTGGTTTCCACCAGCAGCAGGGCTGTGAGGATTTCCGGTGGAACGCCGGATTCTTTTTCGGCTTTTTTAAGGGTTTTTTTATGCTCTTTTATATAGTGTTTTGCACGGCTGATCGATTCTGGTCTTGAAAACTGTCCATAGTCCAGCTGGCTGTCCTGAACCGTGAAAAAAAGGGCAGGTATATTCGGGTTGAAGCGCATATCCGGATGGGAGAAGAGGGCTTCAAGCCGGGCAGCATCCACGCCTTCTTTGAGGAGGCTGTCCAGAACCGGGATAAATTCAATATCCTGCGGTGCAGGCAGGGTGGTGGATTTTTCAGCGTAAAGCCTCTGGCCGGGTAACATAAGGGCCAGGGCCATCATAAGAAAAAGGATGTATCGTATGAACATGGGTTCTCCTTTGAGTTTATTATCGGGTCTTTATCGTAGTTACGTTATGGACATTGTCCGGGGTTCGCGTCTGTAGAAGCCTGTGACGCTGTTGTATCCTGCGGCACGGATATGGCCTAAGAGTGTTTCCGCATGCTTTCCCACTGAATCAGGGCTGTGGGCATCCGAGGCCAGGGTGACGGGGATATTTCTTGCTTTGCAGGCACTCAGTAGAAAGTCCGAAGGATAGGGCCTTCCCATGGGCTGATCCAGGCCTGAGCCGTTGATTTCCACCACAAGTTTTTTTTGGGATACGGCATCCAGCAGTTTTTCCATCCGGTTGTCCGTTTCTTTTCTCTCCTCAGGACTCAGGGACGGAGCGAATTTGTCCATAAGATCAAGATGGCAGATAATATCGCAGAAATCCGCCTCCACCATGGCTTCCATGGCATCGATATAGGTATGGAAGAGGGGCAGAGGGGGCAGGTGGGACCATGAGTTCCTCCGGCTTCGGCTGGCAATGTTGTATCCCTGAACAAAGTGAACGGAACCTGCCACCATGTCCAGATCATAGCTTTGGGTAATACGGAGTATTTCTTCAAGGCTTTCCAGATGATAATCAATCTCAAGACCGGCCAGCACCCGGATTTTCCCCTCCCATGCAACGGCCAGTTCCCGGATGCAGTTCAGATAAAAGGGTATATCTTTGGCAGCCATGCTGTGGTTCGTGGGCAGTGGGGGCAGGGTCAGGTGATCGAGAAAGGCGATTTCTTTTAGTCCTGCATCAAAGGCGGCCTGAACCATGGCAGCAGGCCTGCCCGTGGCGTGCTTGCACAGGGGGGTATGGACATGGTAGTCAAGCATGGACTTATCCTTTCTACGGTTTAAGGCGGAACGGATCAGGCCGAATCCGCAGAGAACACTATCCTGATTGGCTTCGGGGGTCAAATGGTGAAGAAAAATCAGAAGAGTATTTTTGTCTGCCAGTCCTGCGGACACAGGGCTCCGAGGTGGATGGGGCGTTGCCCTGAATGTGATGCCTGGGACAGTTTTCTGGAGGAGCGGGAGGTTCTGGCAGCGGTGCGCAAGGGCAATGAACCTCAGGTCTATCCCATGGACAGCATCCCTCTGGATGCGGAAAATCGTACGGAAACAGGTATCGCTGAGCTGGACCGGGTGCTGGGAGGAGGGCTTGTTTCCGGAAGCCTTGTGCTCATCGGCGGAGATCCGGGTATAGGAAAGTCAACCCTCATGCTGCAGACCCTTGCGGGGCTTGCGGAACAGGGCAGGGAGGTTCTTTATGTTTCCGGTGAAGAGTCCATCCGGCAGATCCGTCTGCGTTCCCAGCGCCTGGGGGCTGTGAAGCCGGGGATTCTTGTGGCTGCGGAAACGGATGTGGAAAGGGTTCTGCATCTGGCGGAAGCAGGTAAACCCGATGTGCTGGTCATAGACTCCATCCAGACCATGTTCAGCCCAGACCTGTCTTCGGCACCAGGCAGCGTTTCTCAGGTCAGGGAAGCAACCCTTAAACTTATGCTTTTTGCAAAAAAAAGTGGGATTCCCACCCTGTTGGTGGGTCATGTCACCAAGGATGGTGCCATTGCCGGGCCCCGCCTGCTGGAACATATGGTGGATACTGTGCTGTATTTTGAAGGGGATCGCAATCATGTGTTCCGCATACTCAGGGCAGTTAAAAACCGATTCGGGTCCACCAATGAAATCGGGGTTTTTGAAATGCAGGATGTGGGGCTGCGGGAAGTGGGCAATCCTTCGGCGGTTTTTCTTGCGGAAAGACCGGAAGCTGCCGCCGGTTCCGTGGTCACAACCAGCATGGAAGGCTCAAGACCCATTCTGGTGGAGCTGCAGGCACTGGTGACTGGTGCTGGAGGTGGTTCCCCCCGCCGTACCATTGCAGGCCTTGACAGTAATCGGGTGGCGCTGCTGGCAGCGGTGCTTGAAAAAAAAGTGGGTCTGAATCTTGCCGGACATGATATTTTTATGAATGTGGCAGGTGGGGTAAGGGTGGATGAGCCTGCTGTGGATATGGGTGTGGTGGCGGCTTTAGCATCGAGTTTTCTGGACAGGCCAGTGGACGGAAAAACCGTGGTTCTGGGGGAGGTGGGGCTTACCGGTGAGGTGAGGGCCGTGAGTCATCTGGAGACCCGCATGGGTGAAGCTTTGAAGATGGGTTTTTCCCGCTGTCTGGTTCCGGTCTCTTCTGCCCGGCGTTTGCAGGCACCTGAGGGTATGGTGCTGGAAGGGGTAAAGACGGTGGAAGAGGCCATGGAAAGGCTGTTTTGAAAAAAAGTTTCATCTTGTTTTTCTGTCCCCGATCTTTCATCAAAAAAATAAAAATCCCCGTTGTTACTGTAAAAACAGTATGATAGAGTATTTGTTGCGAACAAAAACTATCACCAACGGGGATTTTAAAAATTATGACACAAGGCATCCTTCCATTCAAGTACGAAGAAGAAAAAAGAGGCGTAGGATTAACAGCACTGGGAGGTCTTCCGCTTTATCTGGATCTGATACATGCCATGGGTCTGCGGGATTCTATTGAAAAACATATGAAGATCGGAGCCAATAAAAAGCAGGGTTTTACAGACAGCGAAGTGATTATTTCACTTATGATGCTGAATCTTGCTGGTGGTGAAAGCGTCGAAGATATGAGAATCCTGGAAGAGGATGAGGGATTTCGGTGTATTTTAGAAAAAATGCAGAATCACGGGGTGCCCCGCTCAGAACGCCGACGTTTAAAGACTCGCTGGCGTAAAGAACGGAAAAGAGTAACGCCATCTCCAGCAAGTATACACAGATATTTATCTGAATTTGCAAATACTTATAAGTCTCGTATGGGGGAATCGAAAATACCGGAAACAAGCTCTAATTTGAGAGACCTGATCCTGATAAACAAAGATATCATTGCCTTTATTCAAAAGCAGTGCGAGAAAAAAATAGCCACTTTGGATATGGATGCCACTTTAATTGAAACGCTTAAGGCTGAAGCTCTTTACTGTTACAAGGGGTTTAAGGCTTACCAGCCTTTCAATGTATTTTGGGCTGAACATAAGCTTTTACTTTATTCTGAGTTCCGTGATGGCAATGTTTCTGCAGGTTTTCAACAGGATAGGGTTCTCAAAGATGCCTTAAGGCTTCTGCCAGATAGTGTGGAAACAGTTCGCATCCGATCGGATACAGCAGGTTATCAGCATGATTTTCTGGCATATTGCGATGATGGCAAAAACTCAAGGTTTGGCCGAATTGAGTTTGCAGTTGGC